>QGVC01000399.1 GCA_003242645.1 Pseudomonadota bacterium | reverse complement strand
CAGCGTAAGATGTTATTAGCCGGTAGGTCAGAACAAGGCCGTCACGGTGCAACGGGCCCTGGAGATGCCCGCTTTAACAGAGAAGGATCGGGCCGCGATCGCTATTGGTCGCAGAATGGGGATTCGACATTTTGCGCTGTCGTTCGCTCACCGTGCAACCGACGTCGATCTGATCCGACACGAGGCAGGCAGCGAGGCCATCATTATCTCGAAAATCGAGTGCATCAGCGGTTTGAACAATCTCACGGAGATCGCCCATCAATCGAACGCAGTGCTGATCGACCGAGGCGATCTATCCCGCGAATTGCCGATCGAGCAGATCCCCGCACTCCAAAAAATTATTATTCGGAAGGCTCACGAGCACGGCGCCAAGGCCTACGTGGCCACGAACCTGCTCGAGTCGATGACCTCTGAGCCGAGCCCCACACGAGCTGAGGTCAATGATATCTACAATACTCTGGCGGATGGCGTCGACGGACTCGTCCTTGCCGCGGAGACGGCCATTGGGAAATACCCTGAAAGTTGTGCCAAAATGGTTACCAGAGTGGTGCAACAATTTCTTCGCAGTAAGCAGAACGGTACTCGGTCCATTCGTATCCGCACGCCTTCTCTGCTTCCAGAAGTCGAGCCCCATGGTGGGAGCCTTATTTGCCGCACAGCGGCTAATGGCCAAGCAGAAATCGGCAACCTTCCGGCCATCACCATTCCGGATGAGGAATTAACAGATGTTGAACAGATCGCGCGCGGTACCTTCTCTCCCCTAAAAGGTTTCATGGACAAGGGGACCCTCGAAAGCGTTCTGGAGGACTACCGTCTTCCTTCGGGACTGGTGTGGACCATGCCGGTCATCCTCGCCGTCAGCAACGAGGTGGCGGGGCGTTATTCGCGAGGCGATCGGGTTCTCCTAACAAGCACAAGTGGACTGCCACATTCCATTCTCGATGTAACGGAGTCATTTATCTTCGACGCCGAGCGCCTAGCCCGCAAGTGGTTCGGAACCGCTTCGCAAGATCATCCCGGTGTGGCGCGTACGCTGGCGCGTGGCAATCACTTCCTGGCGGGTGAGGTAACGTTACTGCAACCCCTTGCTTTGCCCTACCGGCGTTACGAGCTCACGCCAGCCCAATTGCGCACTGTTTTCACTCAGAAGGGTTGGACCACCGTCGTTGCTTTCCACAGTCGCAACCTGGTTCATCGTGCTCACGAGGCGATCCAGATCAAAGCGCTGGAACGCACCCACGCCGACGGTCTCCTGATCAATCCCGTAGTTGGCGTGGCCCGAAAGGGAGATTTTGCCCCCCGTATTATCCTCGACGGTTACCAAGCCATGCTGGATTACGGCATTTATCCGCCGGGAAGGGTAGTGCTCGCGAGCTTCATTACCTATCCTAGGTTCGCCGGCCCGCGCGAAGCAGTATTCACGGCTCTATGCCGCAAGAACATGGGTTGTAGCCACTTCATCGTCGGAAGGGATCATTCTGGCGTCGGGGCCTTCTACGGTAAGAACGCGAGCAGGCAGCTGTTCGAAAAGCTCGGGGATTTGGGCATAGAGCCAATTTTCTTTGAAGAGATTGGCTACGATCTGAAAACGGAACGCTATGTCGACCTGAAGAGCTGCAAGAGGGCAAGGCCTATCAGCGGCTCCGAAATCAGGCGCGCCTTGCTATCCGGCCAGGATCTGCCGAGCTGGATGATACGCCCGGAGGTGCAGGACGTCGTGCGCGTCGAGCTAATGATGACAAGGCAAGTGTTTCAGGAATAGCGAGTCGTAACTGATGACGCCTCGTCGGCGGAACGAAAGCCAATTGGCGGAGCCTTGCCTTACGCGACCGGGCACAATCCTGTGGCTCCTTGGCCCCACATCCGCTGGGAAAACAACCCTTGCCTCGCGGGTCGTGGCAGATCTTCGAGAACGCGGAATACCCGCAATTCATTTCGACGGAGATGAAGTTCGCGAGCTTTTCGGTGAAGAGCTCGGATTCTCCGACAAGAGCCGGTTCCGCGTGGTATCCGCTCTGGTGCACCTGGCCAATAAAGCACGAGATGCTGGTCTACACGTCGTAGTCTCAGCTCTGACAGCCGGAGAAGACGCGCGCGCGTACGTCCGAGCTCATGTTCGCAACTTAACAATCGGATACGTGACTTGCTCCATCGAGACTTGCGCTCGAAGGGATCCGAAGGGCCTTTATCGGAAGGCGATGAATGGGGAAATCGACACCCTTATCGGCTACAACACCGAGTACCGACCACCCGAGAACCCGGATCTCATCCTCAATACGGAAACGCGGTCGCTAGACGAACTTGCAGCGCTCATCGTGGACCGATACGTTGAAAACTCGAACTCTCGGAAAGCCTCTTTTCCCTCTGCGGCTGAATTCTACGAAGATAGCGAAAGACGGTTATGAATGACTCTGAGCTAGCCCGCTTCTTCCTTTCGTTGGTGCTAGTGCTCTCTACAGCACTGGCCGGAGGCTACCTGTTCGAGCGATTTAAATTACCTCGAGTGATTGGGGAGATCACTGGTGGAATTCTGCTGGGTCCCTCGTTTCTCGGTCTCATTTCTCTTGATGTTTACAATTGGCTTTTTGCCGCGTTCCCGGCCCAAGGTGCTCTCCTTGCCGCCTTCTATTGGTTCGGCCTTGTGCTCTTGATGTTCACTGCCGGCTTCAGCATGACCACCGAGGCAGCGGGAGGAACAAGTCGCGTTGTATTCGCACTGGTAATCGGCGCACTCATCCTGCCATTCGCGATAGGGTACGGCAGCGCCTCGATCTTCGATGACACGCGCGTCGGCGACGATTTGGCCTTCAAAATCGTCATGGGAATCGCCGTCGCCGTCACCTCGATCCCAGTGATCTCGCGAATTTTCCTCGACCTCAACATGATGCATACGCTATTCGCGCGTAACGTCGTTGGGGCCGCTACGATTCAGGATCTCGTCCTATGGACCCTCCTGGCCGTGGCGACAGCCATTCAGCACGGAAACGCCACGGATGCGGCAGGGATCACGCGCGTTGTCCTGATCACTCTGCTTTTTGTGGCCTTGTCTTTTTTCCTCGCACCCGCACTCCTTCGCGCAATTCGCCGAAATGTTTTTGGCACGTTCAGCGAAGCATCGTTGACCGGCTACGCCGTGCTCCTTTGCCTCGTTTTTGTTGCATCTGCCAGTCTTCTGAGCGTAAACATCGTTTTCGCCGCGCTCATTGCTGGACTGGTCATTACGCGGTTCTCCTCGCGGCAGCTTGCGGCCGTGAAGCAGCGGATTGCCGATATCTCG
>QGVC01000398.1 GCA_003242645.1 Pseudomonadota bacterium | reverse complement strand
GACAAGGATTAAGAGCACTGCGTTGAGCACTTGGCGTAGTGATGGATCTGCATCGGGGCCGACCTCTGAGACGGCTGCCTGGTAATCGTCCCAGAAGCGGCCACCGATCATCTCGTTGAAGTAGTCGATGAGCTCTGTCGGTAGCGCCCAGTTTGGCCGTCCGTTGTCGATGACGGGTTCGGATTCGCGTTTGTCACGACAACTAATCGCGAACTGGAGCACGGACCGAGGTTGTTCCGTGGCTCGGAAGGTGATCGTGGAGAAGAGCGCCGTTGTGGCTGGATGGAGCGGGAAGCAGCCCTGCGCGACCGTGGCGTCGAACCGTTCGGGGGACCACTTCAGCTCCTCGTCGTAGCGCTTACCGAAAATCCTGCGCGTAAGATCGGCGGCACTCTTGAGCTGTTGGCGGAAGTCTGGCTTGGCCATCAGCTGCGACCATAGGCGCTGGTCCTGGCGCAGATAGGAATCGAGGACATCCTCGAGCACTGCCTTGAGCGTGTAGACCTGGTCGAGACGGTCGAGTTCCTTCTCGATACCTAAGACCTGCGCATCCGACGCGAGTGATCGCTCTACGAGTGTGCGTGGGTCGTGCTGGGCGAATGCAACCACGGCAACCTTGCCCCTGCGGTTTGTCACTCCACTGAGCAAATCCTGCAGTGGGGCACCGGCGCCGATTCCCCAGCCTTCTGCATAGTTCTGGACGAACGTGCTGAACTCATCGAACAGGATCAGCGCGCTGCCGAACGGCTTATCGCCGTCGCACAGATGATCGGCAATCCACTCGACGATCTCGTGCAGACTGGTGGTCCCCTCAAAGGCCGGGGGCACCCCATACAGGTGGCGGAAGAGTTGCCGGCACGGCTCGTAGGCGGAATCCTTCCGCTGCTCAACCAGCTCGATCAAGCTCAATAGATCCAGATTGTATGGCTGCAGGAAGGCGTCCGCTGCGTGAGGCTGTTCCTGGGCGACGCGTTGCAGGAAGGTCGTGGCCTGATCGAACCAGAACGGTGGCCGAATGCCTTGTGTCTCTGAGTGTGCTGCCAGCGCCCGTTCGAGCGCCCGGTAGAATTTTGATGGGAGATCCTGTGGCGACTCGTCGCCGCGCATCAGGATCACCAACGACGGTTTGTGCACTTCCTTGAAGGTCTTGAAGTGCTGTAGGAGAGGTTGATCGCCAAGGGTGTGTTGCAGTTGCGAGTAGACGGCGCGGAACTCGTCAGCGTCGAGCGGCTTCCCGAAGAAGTTCGCGAGTGCGACTGCAAAGTGACTCTTCCCGTGGCCGTAGGTTGCGAGTACGAGAAAGCGGTTCGAGCGCGTGGCGTCGACAAAGGACTCGTGCACGAGCTGGAGCAGCTCGACAGAGCCGAGCTGACTACCTTGTCGACTGCTCGTGAAGATGTAACTCTTGGCGAGCTGTTGATTCCGTTCGGGGTCGTAATAGCTCGTCAGTTGCACGTCGCTGTGGAACGCGCCGTAGATATTGGTGCGGACGAGCTCACCAACTGAGATCGTCATGGCTACCGGCTCTCCCTCCCCCCGCTCCGACTTCCGCCACGCGTCCGACATCTTCCCAACGCTTGCGCTGTCCCAACGGGAAGAGGTGTGTCGCTTGTGCGGGCAGTACCAAGATCAATGCGTGCGCGCGTCGCTTGAACGAATGCAATAGAAACAACCAGGCACGATCACGTTGGTCGTCCTCGAGATTGGCGAGCAACACATCGGTGTTGAGGACCAGCACGCAGCCCGTTGTCCAGTTTCCCTGTGCGATGGCATCGAGATCCGCAAGAAAGCGATCCGCATCAAGCCGAAGGAATCGAGTCCCCGGAACGATTCGAGAGAGCTTCCACTCCACAACGTCGAGCAAATCGACCCCGAGCCGGGCCGCAAGGTTTGGAGTATCAGCGAGGCGGTCAGCAGGAACGAGCAACACCCCGGTCCTGACGAGAAGGGAAGGGTCTCGAAGCTTCTCGATGAGATGCCGAGGCTCAGTTCGAAGCATAGGCACGGTCCAAGCACATCCGACGCGCATCCGATCCCCATTGCCGCACGACTTGGTAGGGAGGGGCGACCCGGTACACGTCTATCAGCTTCTCCCGCTGCAGTGTCCCGAGCACCTCGTCGACTGCCTCGCTTCCGAGGAAGAAGATGCTTGACAGCCCACCTGGCTCGAAGAGGGCCGCGAGATCAACCGTGATTCGGTTACCCCACTGGCGTTCCCAATAATCCACAAGGGCGAAGCCGAAGACCCATACGGGAACTGGACTGGGGTCGGTCACGAGGTATAGTCCGCGCTCGACCTCCTGTATCAAGCGGAGCTGGCTGAGTCCCTCAGGTTTGGCATATGAACCGAGGAATACGGTTCCAGCCTCTCGAGCGATACGGGGTTTGGGATCCTGTCCACTCTGCTCGCGCACGGCCAGAGCTATCGTCTGGGCGACATCACTCGAGGTGAGTCTTGTCCCGATGCGGAGACACGACGTTGCAACGTAGTGCCAGAAGAATGGGCCAGGACCTTGTGGCGCACTCAGGTGATAGTGCATTAGCCACTGAGTGGCCAGTTCAGCAAGGGTTGGATCGGCACTAGCGACCATCCGGCCGAACTCAGTGAGGCGTTCTTTATTGGTTACCAAACCTGTTCGAAAGGTGTAACGGCGAAAGGCTTCGACTTGAACTGTTCCGAGGCTGGTTCGAGCGCGAATCACCTCCCAGGAAAGTGGGCGCGTCGTATCTAGTGCCTCAAACTCTGCGACTAGGTGCAGAATCTGGCCTACCGCAAATCGCGATAAAGCGAAGGTTCTATGAAACGAAAGTTTGAAAGCGTCGCTTCTCTCACGTGCCATCACGAACGCCTTCGATATCTATCGGGATCTCTGAAGTCAGAGATGACAGATGAAGCATCCCTCAACGTCATCCTCCACATCGTGTCCCATCAGACTCATGAGGGAACCGTTGCCGCAGACGGAGTTGTGTCGGGCTCTCCGACGTTCATGCTCGCGTCGGACAGCTGCAATGCGTTCGGGTTGCGCAAGCTCTCGTAGACTTTCACGTCCGTTCCACGTGTAGCGTTCTCCAGTGATAGGGTTTTCTTTCTCGTAGGAGGCAGCCATCTCGAACAAGTCTGGATGATGCTCGAGAAGGCCAACCCACTCGATGCGCCGTTGGAAGAAACAGAAGTAACAACCCGAACGTGATGGCCAACGATAGAAGGCTGAAAGTCCCAGTCCACGGCTTCCCGGGATTCCAACGACGCGGCCTTGCAGAATCCTTCCCCAATAAAA
>QGVC01000057.1 GCA_003242645.1 Pseudomonadota bacterium | reverse complement strand
CTGTCCCTAGTACGAGAGGACCGGGATGGACGCACCTCTGGTGGACCTGTTGTCGCGCCAGCGGCACAGCAGGGTAGCTATGTGCGGACGGGATAACCGCTGAAGGCATCTAAGCGGGAAACCCACCTCAAAACGAGTACTCCCCTGAGAGCCGTGGAAGACCACCACGTTGATAGGCCGGGTGTGGAAGTGCAGCAATGCACGTAGCTTACCGGTACTAATAGCTCGATCGGCTTGAATCGCTCTCATTAAGCAATGCTCATCCTGGCCGTCGCATCGCTGGATGCGACGGGGGTCCCTAAAGGGGATCGCGCGCAGACTCGTTGCGCGCCCGGGACGAGCGTGGGAATGCTTAGAATCCAGAAGTCATCTCCTTCACCCTTTCGTCGACCTGGTGACTATAGCGGGGTGGCTGCACCCGATCCCATTCCGAACTCGGCCGTGAAACGCCCCAGCGCCGATGGTACTACGTCTTAAGACGTGGGAGAGTAGGTCGTTGCCAGGTCTACGAAGGGGTGAGGAAGCGTCGAGATCCCCTCTTCACAGATTCAACAAACGCCCCGGCAAGGAGACCTGCCGGGGCGTTTTTGTATGTACGCTTTGCCCAGGGCTGTTTCGTCGACTTCGCGGGGTCGGCTAAGGTTCAGGATACATAAGCGTATCGTCAGGCCCTGGGCGTGCCGCAGGTGTCATCTGTGCTGGTTTGATCGAACCGGGCCCCATGATGTGGAACACCTTTCGCCCCGCGGCGAGGAGATAATCCGCTATGATTCGGCGATGACATCGCCACCAGACGGCCTCGGCACACATGATGGCGACGCGGTGCCGCTTGCCAAGGTTCATCAGCTCCTTGAGCCCCTCCCGAAACTGAGGCGTAGTTGCGTAATCCGCAAAGTTTCGGAAGCTTTCATTTTGCCAGAATGCATTTGTCGTAGGGGAAACGCTTCGGCTCTTGCCTCGCAACCCACCGAGGGCCGGAAGATGCACATAGCCGATCTGATTCTCTTCCAGCTCTTTCCGTAAGGCTTCGGCGTTGAACTGCGGATTGCTGCGCGATCCGGCGACGGTGCGGACATCAACGACGAGATCAATCTCGGCTTCTTTGAGCAGGTCGATAAATTCATCCACACTGCGATTCGAGTGGCCGATCGTGAAGAACGCGTGTGGCATCGTTGGATGAGTTGTCGGATGTGCCCGTCGGCTGCTCCTTGAGTAACGCCCGGGGAGCAAGAAATGCGTCACTTGCTGCAACACCGGTGTTACGCAGCGGAAAGCCAGACCAATGGTGACGCGAGCCTCGTAACGGCGGCCGGCCTCGCCCGGCGTTGTGGATGGTTTGCTCAGCAAGCAGGGATTTGCACAACTCTGATTATATTGTCACTGGCCACGATCTAGCTAGAATCGGGCCGTATTTTCAAATTCGAGGCATAAGTCGGCACAGCTGCGCTTTAGCAGGAACCCCTCGAGCGGTTGCCGTACATTCATTAAGCGGTTATCCGAGGCAAAGCCTCGTTGTTGCCCCCCGATTTGACCTGCTTGGCTCTAAGCTGGCGGGGGAGCTTCTGCACGCTCGGCCTTTGGAGCACCGTTGCGCATGGTGGAATCTCGGCGTACGGCACCGCTGGAAACCATACTCGAGCATCTTTCGCTGCGTCCGGCCGCGGGCTGTGAAGACCTGATTGCTTTCAAGTCGAGCGGTCAGCTCACCCTGGGCGTGGAAATCGAGCTCCAGCTTATCGACTCGACGACGCTCAATCTCACGCCGCGAGTCGAGGACGTGCTGGCCTGCGCTGGTGATCTCAGAAGCATCACGAAGGAGTTCTACCTCAGCACCGTCGAGGTGAATTCTTGCAAATGCTCCAATGTTCATGAGATCGGGCGTGATCTATTGGAGGTCCTCGATCGGCTTGACGATATCGGCGATAAGCTTGGCCTCTCGTTCGCAGCGACAGGCTGCCATCCCTTCGCACGCTACAGTGACTGTATCATCACCCCCACACCTCGGTACAACGAGCTCATCGACCGGAACCAGTGGCTGACGCGCCGCATGACCGTTTACGGCATGCACGTGCATCTTGGGATGAGCAGCGGGGACGAGTGCATCCGGTTCAACAACTTCTTCTTGCACTTCCTGCCTCACTTGCTGGCGCTGTCAGCCAGCTCGCCGTTTTGGCAAGGTGAGGACACAGGGCTCGCCTCGTGCCGGCCCACCACCTATGAGGCGCTACCCACGGCGGGGCAGCCCTACGTCGTGCATTCCTGGCAGGAATTCGGCCAGCTGTGCAGCACGCTCAAGGCCTGCAACGCCATCCAATCTTTGAAGGATCTTTGGTGGGACCTTCGGCCAAGCCCAGCGCTGGGTACGCTGGAGATACGGATCTGCGATGGGCTGGCGAGCCTGTCGGAAACCCTGGCTGTGGTGGCCTTCGTCCATGCATTGGCGCATTGGTTCCGCGATCACGCGAGTTGGCTGGAAAGAGTTCCGCCGCCACCCCGATGGCTGGCACGCGAGAACAAGTGGCGAGCCATGCGCTACGGGCTCGATGCCAAGCTCGTTACCAACCTTGATGGAAGCGTAAAACCGCTGCGCGACGATATCCTCGAGTGGTGTGAGCGGATTTCCGGCAAGGTGGCGGCTCTCGGATACGAGCCCTACATCGCCACTCTTCGGCGGATTTTGACCGAAGGCAACAGTTCCACGCGCCAACGCGCCGTATACGCCCGTACGGGCTCGCTGCATCAGGTCGTGCAGCACAACATTGCCGAATTCTGCGCCCGCGCTCCGCGCTGGGCGACAAGCGAGGCGACGCCCCCGCCGCGATCTCAGTTGGAGCTCAGCCTCGATCAAGTTGATGATGGTGCGTAGTGCTCCTGTCTGCTTGGGCGGTCACGATCCCAGGTAGCCGCCATTGGCCGGAAATGGCTCGGACCGAACGTTTCACGTGGATCGATGCCTTGCCCTACAGGGTTAGGTTGGAAGAACCGGCTTTCTAGTTTCAAAGCCTCTCACTCAGAAAAGGGCTTCATCTTCCGCTTGTGGGCTGCGAGCGCGGCGAGCTGCTCATCGCGCCAGCGCGTCTTGGCGGCATGCTTCTGCGGGTCCGGCGTCGGGCCCCAAGCAGCGGCGACCGCGTTGGTCTTGTCCTCGTCCCAAACGGAAGCTTTCGGCTGATCGTTTATGAGGCGGCGGAAGAACGGGCTGTAACGCCGGCAGTAATCCGGAATGCCACCAGGTGCATTGAGCTCAATAGTCTCGAACGGCCCCATGAAGGCCCACCGCAGGCCGAGGCCGTTGCGGATCGTCTCGTCGAGATCCTGCGGTGTGACGACGTCCTCTTCCACGAGCCGGAAGGCCTCAGCGAGCAATGCTGCTTGCAGACGATTGAGCACGAAGCCGTCGACTTCCCGCTTTACGTGGATCGGCACCTGCCCGACAGAACGATAGATCTCCCGCGCACGCTGCATGACCTCGGGCGACGTCCATGGAGCGCCGCACAGCTCGACGATCGGCACGAGATGCGGAGGGTTGACCGGGTGGGCGACAAGGCAGCGGCTGCGGCCTTTCAAATTTTCCGTATAAAGCGAAGTGACCAACGAGGAGGTCGACGAGGCGAGGATAGTCTTGGACTCGGCCACGGCGTCGAGACGAGCGAATATCTCGCGCTTCATTTCGAGCGTTTCGGGCGTGTTCTCCTGGACGAGATCGGCTCCGGATAGAGCATCCTCGAAGCTCTGAGCAGCACGAACGCGGCGCGCGGCAGCTTCAGGGTCATCGATCAGCTCGTGGCGTTTGAGGTCCGCGAGACCTTGCGAGATGAGTTCCAGGGCTTTCGCTGCTACGCCCTCAACGCCATCCCACACGGCCACATCCCAGCCGGCTCGGGCGAACACCATCGCCCAGGCTCGACCGATCAAGCCGGCCCCGATTATCGCCACCTTCGGCATGCGTTTCCTCTCCTGTCGTTCCGTGCGCTGCTTGAGTCCACGGTGGCTCAAGCTAACCACCCCATGCAATAATGAAAACGGGGCAAGATCATAGGCGGAGGAAAGGCTCGTATCATGGATATGCAGATCGAGGGCTTGCGGGTGCTGGTGACGGCAGGGGCCGCGGGAATCGGATTGGAGATTGCGCGCGCGTTCATCCGAGAGGGGGCCAAGGTCCACGTTTGCGACATCGACCGGGCTGCACTTGAGGCCCTCTCGAAAACCGATCCGCAGATTACCTGGAGCGTTTGCGATGTGGCCGACCGGGCTCAGGTCGCCGTCATGTTCGATGAGGCATTGAAGGCGCTCGGCGGTCTCGACTGCCTCGTCAACAACGCCGGCATCGCCGGCCCCACCGGCCGCGTCGAGGAGATCGATCCGGAGGAGTGGGATCGCTGCATCGCGGTGGACCTCACGGGGCAGTTCAATTGCGTGCGGCTGGCCGTGCCGCACCTCAAGAAGAGCAAGAACCCTAGCATCATGAACCTTTCCTCGCAGGCGGGTAAGCACGGCTTCCCCCTGCGCTCGCCCTATGCAGCAGCCAAATGGGGCGTCATCGGCTTTACCAAGACGATTGCGATGGAGCTCGGGCCCTTTGGCATCCGCGCAAACGCCCTGCTCCCCGGCCTGGTGGCGGGTGACCGCATCCGCCGCGTGATCGAGGCCAAGGCCAAGCAGCGGGGCGTTTCCTTCGAGGAGCAGGAGCAGCACATGCTGCAGTACACATCCTTGAAGGAATACGTGACCCCACAGCAGCTGGCGGACATGGTGGTGTTCGTAGCAAGTCCCCGCGGGCGCACGATTTCCGGCCAGGCCATCTCGGTCTGCGGCGACACGAACATGCTGGGGTGAGCGTTGAACGGCTTGCAAACTGGGGCGCCGGAGCAGCTGGATAGGGGTGGTAGCGACCTCAACTGCCAGCTGCACGCGCCCATGGGGCGCCTTGCAGTCGCACCCGCGAGTTGTTATATCGCCTTCGCGGCCCGCTTCGCGCTGGGGGATAGTTTAATGGTAGAACAGCGGACTCTGACTCCGTTAGTCTAGGTTCGAATCCTAGTCCCCCAGCCAATAAACTGACTCGCTGATCCAAAGACTTCGGTCTGCTGGCTACGTTTCGAAGCCGTAAGCCTCCATTCTTCGGCGCACTCCTTCATTAGCTCGGCTTACGTTGTTCTCTGATAGCCGAAACCCCAGAGCCCGCTCTTGATCCCGGCGCTTGTCTATCGGCAGCCGTCGTTTCCGATCGGCTCAAGCCTGCTTGACTCCGGCTTGCACCCCACCAACGAAAAATCCTTCCATTAGTATTGACTAAATTAGCAACAGCTAATACAGAGCAAGTGAGCCGGTGGATTTATCTTTCCTGACACCCCACTCAAGCGGTACCCGGTAATGACGGACCGTGCCGTGGGTGATCTGGGCCGTACAGATTGAAGGAATTTCGAATGACTAACACCCTCAAAGATCGAGTCGTCCGTCATTCGCCATCGCGGGGGTCCGGTAGCCCCGATGTGTGGGGCGTGTATGAACCCGATACCGGCTCAATCCAGTACGTCTGTGCCGATCCGGCGACCAAGAAGGCGGCCTTGATCGACGTCGTCTGGAACTTCGACCCAAAGAATTACCGGACCCACACTGGCTCCATAGAGCAGGTGCTCGATCTCGTGCAGAACGAGGGGCTATCCGTCGAATGGGTCCTCGACACTCACCCGCATGCCGATCACTTCATGGCTTCCGCCCAGCTCAAGGAGAGGACCGGCGCCCCGAACGCGATCGGGGAGAAGGTGAAGGAGATCGCCAACCTTTGGAGTGAAATCTACAACCTTCCAGGCGCCTTCGTTCCGGAACGCGATTTCGACCGTCTTTTCAAGGACGGCGATACCTTCCCCATCGGAAACCTCGAGGCTCGGGTGATGTTGTCGCCGGGGCATACCCTGGGCTCGATCACTTTCGTGGTCGGTGACGCAGCATTCGTGCACGACACACTAATGTACCCCGACGCCGGCACCTCGCGCGCTGATTTCCCTGGCGGCAGTGCTGCGGTCCTCTGGGACTCGATTCAGGAGATCCTTTCGCTGCCACCTGAAACGCGCCTGTTCGTTGGCCACGACTACGGCACCGCGGAGCGCAACGAGCCGAAGTGGGAAGCCACGGTGGCAGAGCAACGGGCATCGAACATTCACGTGAAAGACGGCACTCGGCGCGAAGATTGGATCGAACGGCGGAACAAGAGGGACGCAACTCTCGCTCTTCCGGACCGAATGCTCGCTGCGCTTCAGGTCAACCTCCGCGGCGGCCGGCTTCCACCTCCCGAGAACGACGGCCACTATTATCTGAAGCTGCCTCTCAATCGCTTCTGATTGCAAAAGTTGGTTGAGGCTGCCGTTTCTTTCTTAATTCGAGCCAATTGAGTTAAGCGGCAGGCGTTAATATTGGCGAGCGGAACGGTACGCTCGTCAAAGAGTCATTTCCGCCATCATCCGCAGTTTGCCACCATCGCGGATGGTGATACCCCGGCCGCGCTCTATCGCGATAACGCCCGCTTCCGCGAGCTTGCGAAGCATGCGACTGACCGTTTCCAGAGTGAGACCGAGAAACTCGGCCATTTCGGTCCGCGACAACGGCAGCTGGAAGCTTAGGTTATCCTCGCTCGCTTCCGATTTGGCTGAGTCGCCCTGCGCACCCAGCCGCTCCGCGCAAAGCAATATAAGGGTCGCCACCCGCTCCAACGCGGTTTTGCGGCCGAGGAGCAACATCCACTCGCGGGCTTGGTCGAGATCATGGATCATGCGCTGCGTCAGCAGCTCATGTAGGCCCGGGTATGACTGGAGAAGCCCCTCGAATTGCGGCTTCGAAAAGCAGCAGAGTTCCACGTCCGTTGCCGCTTCCGCGAGGATACTCCCGCTCTCGGCAAAGGGACGGCCGATGAACTCGGGGGCGAATTGAAGGCCCACAATCTGCGTTCGCCCGTCGCCCAGCGATCTAGAAAGTCGCACGACGCCCGACACGATGTTCGCGACAACGAGCGGCTCCTCACCGGGACCGAAGATCCGGCAGCCGGCGCGCACGGAGCGATGCCATGTCATCCGGCTGAGCTGAGCCAGTGCCGACTCCGGTAGTGCCCGGCAAAGGGCGACGTCGCGGATAGGGCATTTCCAACAAGCGTTACGAGGCATCCCGCGTATCCAACCTCGGGGGCGCGAATGCAGCATATTTCGCCGCAAGAAGATCTGATCTAGATCAAGCGAGATCGGCGCCCCTGTCGCAGTTTTGGCTGCTGACTTCCGAACTGGAGCCCAACGAAACTGCGACGAGAGGTGTCGAGATGGCGACGGCTGCAGCCATCCATAGCTCAGATCATCCGCACGGCTGGCGACGCTGGCTTCTGTCCACCAACCACAAGGACATCGGTACGCTGTACCTGATCTTCTCCATGGTCGGCGGCGTTGTGGGTGGGCTGTTGTCCATTGGAATCAGGCTGGAGCTACAGGAGCCAGGGCTTCAGTACTTCGCCAACCCGCACATGTTCAACGTGTTCACCACCGGACACGGCCTGATCATGGTCTTCTTCATGATCATGCCGTCGTTGTTCGGCGGGTTCGGGAACTATTTCGTGCCGCTCATGATCGGCGCGCCGGACATGGCGTTCCCGCGCATGAACAACATTTCTTTCTGGCTGCTGCCGGCATCATTCTTGCTGCTCATCCTATCGCTGTTTGTTGAGGGCGCGGGCTCGTGCGTCATCAGCCTGGATTCGGCAACGAGGGATCTGTCCGGGTGTGGCGCCGGCATTGGCTGGACTGCCTACGCGCCGCTGGCGACTTCGGGACACCCGGGCCCGGCCGTGGACTTCGCGATTCTTTCGCTCCACCTCGCCGGCGCGTCGTCGATTCTGAGCTCGATCAACTTCATCACAACGATCTTCAACATGCGCGCGCCCGGCATGACGCTGCACAAGATGCCGCTGTTCTGCTGGTCGATATTGGTGACGGCATTCTTGCTGCTGCTTTCCTTGCCAGTCCTGGCCGGCGCCATCACGATGCTGCTGACGGACCGCAATTTCGGGACAACATTCTTCGAACCGTCCGGTGGTGGTGACCCGCTGCTTTATCAGCATCTATTCTGGTTCTTTGGGCATCCGGAGGTCTACATCATCATCCTGCCGGGCTTCGGTGTCGTCAGCCACGTCATCGCGACGTTCTCGCGGAAGCCGATTTTCGGCTATCTCGGCATGGCCTACGCCATGGTGGCCATCGGCATCGTCGGCTTCATCGTTTGGGCCCACCATATGTACACGGCGGGCATCTCGGTCGACACGCAGGCCTACTTCGTGTTTGCCACGATGGTGATCGCCGTCCCGACCGGCGTGAAGATCTTCTCCTGGATCGCCACCATGTGGGGCGGCTCCATCCGCTTCACGGTGCCGATGCTGTTCGCGCTGGGCTTCCTCTTCCTCTTCACCGTCGGCGGCGTGACGGGCGTCATGCTGGCGAACGCCGGCGTCGATCGCGCGCTGCACGACACCTACTATGTCGTCGCGCACTTCCATTACACGATGTCGCTCGGCGCGCTCTTCACGCTGTTCGCGGGCTGGTATTACTGGTTCCCGAAAATGAGCGGCTATATGTACTCGGAGTTCTGGGGCAGGCTGCACTTCTGGCTGACCTTCATTGGCGTCAACTTGACATTCTTCCCGATGCACTTCCTGGGGCTTTCGGGAATGCCGCGCCGCTACGCGGATTATCCGGACGCCTACGCCACGTGGAACCAGCTTTCGTCTATCGGCTCCTACATCTCCGCCTTAGGCGTCGTCGTCTTCTTTATTGGCGTCGCCTTGGCTTTTGCGAAAAAACGTCAGGCGGCGGCGAATCCGTGGGGCGAAGGTGCCACCACTCTTGAGTGGACGCTGCCCTCGCCGCCACCGTTCCACTGCTTCGAAACGCTGCCTCGGATCGGGGGCGAGAAGCATTGAGGACCGCGGTGCAAGAGACAGCCAACGTCGAGGCACCCCTGCACTGCTTCACTATCTGGCCGCACCGCTCCTTAGGGGCGGGCGGCCTGAAGCTCGTGCTCGGGGTTATTGCCGTAGGCTTGTTATTCGTAGCGCTGCGTAGTCCACCGCAAGCGTTCTGGCCGATCGTGTTCGGATGCGTGCTGACGTTCGTGGCAGTGCTGGCGGCATTCTTGAGCAACATGAGATCGGCCCGGATTTCTGAAAGGGTGGAGATTGGGCCGAAACTCATCCGCGTCGAGCGAATTGATCCCAATGGACGGTGCAGAACGGCTGAATTTTCTACTCATTGGGTTCGCCTCGTCTTGAGGGACGACTGGGAAGTACCAAACCGGCTAACGCTGACCGAAAGCGGCCGGAGCGTTTCAATCGGGGATTTCCTTTCTCCTGCGGAACGCAAGAGCTTGGCCGACGCGATTAGCTCCACTTTGGCTGCGGTGCGTGGCTAATTTTTCCAACGCGCTTGAGCAGGAAAGCGCCTGCGAGTTGTTCATTTAGGAACCTGATTGTGGCTTGCCCGTGCTTGGCACCCCAAGCTCGGCGCCAACCTCTGTCGACGTCTCTCGCCTCAGACACCATTCGGGGCATTAAACGTTATTGAAGCGCCGGCTTAGAGGCGTGGGTGGCCGGGCCACTGCAGCGACGGAGCTGTTGCGCCAGATTGCGGTGGCATTCCACCCGCTAGGGCCGGCTCAAATGCCGATTTTTCAAAGAATGCCGGAATGAAAGACTGGAACGTTGTCGTCACGGCCTATGATGCTCAAGGCCGGCGCGCTGCGAAGCGGTCGTTGCGGGAGTTCGGAGCGGTCGAGCAATCGGAGTTTTTCAACGTTCTGGTCATGCGAGTGCCGGACGTCGCAAGTTTCGTTGAGGATTTCGCCGCGTTCGTGAGCGAAAATCTTGATGTCTTGAACGACATCGCCCGACTGCTGCCAGCCAAAGAGACTTTCGATTTCTCAACTGCTGAAGAGTTCGAGGCGAAGGCCAAAGAGATTGTACTCGGTTGGGCGCAGGAGCTAGCGGGCAAATCCTTCTATGCTCGGATCCATAGACGAGGACTTAGAGGCGTACTCTCCTCGCAAAGAGAAGAGCGGTTCCTCGACGAGCTCATTCTCGCTAGAACGTCTGAGCTCGGCGCGCCAGCGAAAGTGACCTTCAGCGATCCAGATTACGTCATCGACATCGAAACCGTTGGCAATCGAGCAGGCGTATCCCTCTGGTCCCGTGAGGAGCTGCGCCGCTATCCGTTCTTGCGGATTGAGTGAGGTGTGCCTCGCGACCGAGTGCGAGTATGCTTGCTTATTCGAGAACGAATGAGATCTTCGCAGTGATTCGGTATTGACGAATTGGCGGTTCTCGACCGTCGCTTGAATGTTCTCCAGATAATTCGACTTGACGTTCGGGAGTTTTCGAAGCGGTGACGACAGCCTGCTGCGCGGCATCTTTCCCACTACTTTCGGTTTCGGCGAGGATGTCGCCTTCGGGACCGATGCCGCGGCATCATTCTTCGGGCGTCAGGTGGACCTGATTTGGTCCTCAGTGAGCTAGCTATAGCTTGGGAAGCACAGTTACCCGCGTCGGCTGGCCTGGAGCCGAGTCTATCTGAATCGAGGCAATGCCGAACTGCTCGATAACCCAGGCATTTGTATGCAGATGTCTGGTTGCAGAAGGGCAAGTGAATGTGGACGGGCCGCGCGCAAAAGCGAGGGGCAGCAATGCCTGATCGGCGAGGTGAATGTCCAAGGCTGCTCCGCTTCGGATGTGGGCTTCCAGCACGGCGACTGCGGCGTCAGCGACAGCTTCGGAGGACCGTCCCCTTCGACCAATCGAAGTAAAACCTACAGTAATGTGCTCGAATTCGGCAGCGAGGAAAAGCAAGGCTCCCGGGCAGTCGGCGCGGAGCTGACTGATTTCAATATCAACGACCGGTGCCATTCCCGACAGAGCAGCTCGGGCCCGCGCAGCCATTCGCTCAGGTATGTGCATTGGCAGATTTGCCACCAGCGCCGTTCCGCGTATTGCCTTCAAAGCACCGGGTCGGGTTATCTCGAGCGCGTTCAGCGTTCCGCGGACCTCTGGTCCCAAGCCATTCACGACCGCATCGATCGTGCCGCCGCCCAATGGATAGAACCCCGGCTTTGTCAGTCGTGCGGTCACATTGATCCCGGTTCGCGCAAGAAATGGAATCCAAACCTTATCGATGTAGTTGAAAATTGGGCTCCAGGGCACGTGCGTGCCGCCGTGAATTTGAAAGCGGGTTACGCCGTTCGCGAATGCCGCTGGAATTGCCACAGCCTGGAGAACCAGCGGGGCCGAGCCGGCACTGCCGCCCTGGCGCGCTTCGGCCACATCGAGCCGGTATTCGCCCGATGTTGGAGGCAAGGTTGGCCGGAATGTGAGGCGCATCGAATGGAGTTCTGCGCCGGCGACCTCCGCCGCGCATATTTTTTGCGTTGCCAGTATGGCGGTCAGATGCTGGGCGGCGAGACCAGGCTTCGGACGTCCTGCGCGAATTTGCTCAATGACCATCGGCCGTTTGAGGATCGCGGACAATGAGAGCGACGTCCTGAGTATCTGGCCGCCGCCTTCTCCATAAGAGCCGTCGATGACGATCAGTTCGCAATCTCGGGCCGGCGCCATTGCTCATTCCATTCCGCGAAAGGCCGCTAAAGCCTCGCGTTCGAGCTCATGACCTCGTCCGCTGTACCGCGGGGAGAAATGGAGCGGCACAATCCGCTTCACGCCAGCTTGGCGAGCCAAGGTCCCGGCCTGACGTGCCGTCAAGTGATGCCGACTTCTGGCCTGCTCGTGATCCTCATGCAAGAAGGGCGTCTCGATGAAGAGAATCTCTGCGCCGCGGACGAGGCCCAGGATCTTCTCGGCATTCGTTGGTGTAAACGCTACGTCGACGACGTACGCAATCTTCCGCCCTGGGGCGATCTCAAGAACGTCATTCCTAAGCTGGCCGAGCGGAAGCGCGGCAGGCCCAGCCGTATTCGGCTCTCGCCATTCGACCTCAATCAGCGTGTCAGCTGGATCGCCACGTGCTACAGCCTCCTTCAATTCGCGCAACCACGGCCCGGTTTTCAACCCCATGTCCTCGACCTTATTTCGCCAGACATTGATCCGAATGGTTTCTTCGAGGGCGAAGGCAAGTGAGGGAATGCCGTGGTCGAGCACAGCAGCTTGAACACGAAAGCGAGGCTCCTGAAGAAGGATATTGTTGGGGCTCTCTCTGAAAGTTTTGTCGCCCGGCGCAAACCCTTTCCAGCTTTCAAACTCAGTCGTCGTTAGACGTTCGTTATTATCAAGCTCGTGAACTTTGATTCGCAAATTTCCCGGATACCCCCTGGTGAGATTCCACGTGTAGGCAGACAGCTTATGGGCAATGGCATCGATAAGGCCGTAGTAGCCGTATATGTTTATCGTCTGTTCACGTCCGAGAGCCAGCCTGAGCAGGTGATCGAAGCCGGCGAAATGGTCCATATGCCTATGACTGACGAAAATGTCGGAGATGCGTAGCACCTTGCGCGTAGGCAGCGGCGTCAGGTCACCGAGGTCGAAAAGAAGGGCACGCCGTTCGAAAGTGAGATCGATGAATAGGCCGGGATCACCGAAGGGATCGTTCACCAGGAGGGGGTTGAACAACAACGGCATTCGTCAGCCAATATTGCAGGTGCTCGCCATAGCTCACGGCGACTTCCCTAGCCAGCATACCCGATCGGTAGCATGGCGACAGGTCGCAAGCGGCTACGCGTACCAACCGCCTGCGCGACAGCGTCCTCGCTGAATGCTCCGACCCAGCACGAAGCAAGGCCCTGGTCGGTGGCGGCAAGCTGCGCGTACGCTGCCGCAATGGTCGCATCCTGTACGCAGAAAAGCTTGGCACCACGCACGCCATACTTGGAAGCGCTCAGGTTCTCATCCGCGAGAAAAACAAGAACGAACGGAGCTTGAGCTACGAATTCCTGGCCGAGAGCTGCCTCACTTAGCGCGTGCTTCGTTTCTTGGTCCCGAACAGTGATGATCTGGTAGGCTTTGAGGCCGCCTGCCGAAGGTGCCGAGCGAGCGACGTGTAAGATGCGGTGGATTTTTTCCTGCTCAACCTCTTGTCCGGTGAAGCTTCGTACGGACCGGCGCTGGTTCACTAGGTCGAGGAATTCCATCGCGGTGCCGTGTGCTGGGGATGATCTCAATTCTTGCTAACGAATGACCGCAGAGTGAGGATCCAGGCCAAGCCGCTGCGGGGTTTGCGTTTGCTTATAGCCCTCAACCCCGTGAGGCCGCCTGATTGATGGCGCGCGCCATCCGGTAATATTGGGCGCAGAACCTGATCAGGGCATCGGTGCACTCCTCGGCGCTGGACCACTCGTAGCGATCCGCATAGCGCACGCTATCGTACCAGGAATGTGCGCTTTCCTCACCGACGAACTTCTTCGAGCGCGGGTCGTAGGTCACCCAAAGTTCCAGATCGCCGAGCCGAATGGATACGCTCGCTGGTGAGATAGTGAATTCGATCCCCTGGATTGAGCGCATATAGTCCTCGAGCTCACGTGCCGCCTCAGCGACAGGTGCGAAGGCGTTCGCGACCTCCGGCTCGACAGCGTGAATTTGCCGGAAGGTGATCTGACTCCTTTCGTCGGCCTCGCGAATGGCTTGTTCCAAGCGGCTCTTGACGTCTTTGTTCATCTCCTGTGGACCCTCCTGGCACTCAAACTTTCATGAGAAACGCCAAGCAAGCATTGTCGATCATTATTGGCTTCGCTGCCAATCGGACGCCTTGAGCAATGCCAAACAGATGTGCTGGTCGCCTGGCACCTAGCCCACCCCGGACGGTGACGCCGACGAAACCTTGCGC
>QGVC01000056.1 GCA_003242645.1 Pseudomonadota bacterium | reverse complement strand
GATTTTGAGTCTGGCGCGTCTACCAGTTCCGCCACTGGGGCGTGGGGCGGCATCATAGTCGTCGCGATCCGGGCGTCAACGCGCCGTTTTCGAGTCAGTCCAGCCACGGCACCCGCGCCTTCCTGAAATTGGCCATTGGCCACGTAACCGAGCCAGGAACCAACGGCTGGCCTGCCCGTTCCGATGCCACCTGAGTTGCTGTCTCAACCAGCGACCTCTCGAGACGGAGCGGAGTCCATTTTGAACAACGCCCGGCCGCCCGATGACCTGCCAGACGCGGAGGTGATGTTCATCCGCCGCATAGTCATCCTTGCGGCGTTCCTCGCGCTCGGTGCGGCGATCTGGTTTCTCTCGGATGTTCTGCTCCTGGTCTTCGCCGGCATCCTGCTCGCCGTCCTGCTGCGCTCCATAGCCGATCCGTTGACGCGGAAGCTGAACGTGTCGGACGGCTGGGCTCTGCTGCTGGCCGGTCTGCTCATCCTCATCGTCGTCGGCATCGGCATCTTTCTGTTTGGGTCGCAGATCAGCAGTCAGCTCGGAGAGCTCATCGAGCTTCTGCCAGCGGCAGCAGACCGGGTTCTTCAGGAGCTTGGCTTCGCACGCGTGCAGGATCTCCTCACCGGCACCGTGGTCGGCAACATCCTCTCGACGGCCTACGAATGGGGAACAGCAATCATCGCGGTGTTCACCGGTCTGCTCTTCGTGATTTTCACCGGGATCTACCTATCGCTCGATCCGCAGACCTACCGAAACGGCCTCGTGATGTTGTTTCCGCCGAGAATCCAGCCGGAGATCGGAGAGACGATCGATGATGCCGGCCGCGCTCTCGGCCTATGGCTCGTCGGTCAGCTTCTCGCGATGCTGCTCGTGGGCGTTCTGACGGGACTCGGCCTTTGGCTGATCGGGCTGCCCTCCGCGTTCGCCCTCGGCTTCATCGCCGGACTCGCCGACTTCATTCCGATCGTCGGCCCGATTGCAGCCGCCATTCCCGGTCTCCTCGTCGCGTCTGGCCAGGGATGGGATATGGTGATCTGGACGCTCGCGGTCTACGTCATCGTGCAGCAGTTTGAGTCCAACCTCATCCTGCCGGTGATCGTCGGCACGACCGTGAAAATCCCTCCCGCTGTCGGGTTGTTCGCCGTGATCGCGCTAGGGGTGCTCTTCGGGCCATTGGGCGTGCTGTTTGCCTACCCCCTCGCCGTCGTTGCCGACGTCGCCATTCGGCGCCTCTACGTCCGCGAGACGCTCGGCGAGGAGGTCGAGATCAGCGGCGAGGTCAAATAGATCTCAAGCCGCGGCCGGTTGCCGGACGACCAGGCGGACAATATCGGACATGATCTCGTTGAGCTGAAAGTCCTTCGGCGTATAGACCGCAGCCACGCCCATGGCCTTCAAGGCCGCCGCGTCCTCCGGCGGGATGATGCCGCCGACGACCACGGGAATGTCGCCGATGCCTTCCCGGCGCATGCCTTCGAGCACCGCGCGGACCAACGGCACGTGAGAGCCCGAAAGAATGGAGAGTCCCACAACGTGCACGCTCTCCTCTAGAGCGGCGCGCACGATCTGGCTCGGGGTCAAGCGAATGCCCTCGTAGACCACTTCCATGCCGCAGTCTCGCGCCCTGACCGCGATCTGCTCGGCACCGTTGGAATGCCCATCGAGCCCGGGCTTTCCCACCAGCAGCTTGATCGGACGCCCCAGCTGCTCTGCCGCCGCCCGAACCTGCGCACGAACGGCTTCGAGGCCAGCTGCGCTTTCCGCCACCGCCTGGCCGACGCCCGTCGGCGCCCGGTACTCGCCGAAGATGCGCCGTAGTGTCATGCCCCATTCACCGGTTGTCACACCGGCTTTGGCGCACGCGATCGACGGCTCCATGATATTGCGGCCTTCCTTGGCGGCCTGCTCAAGCTCCTTCAGCGCTCTGGCGACCGCCGCCTGATCGCGGGATTCACGCCAAGCCTTGAGGCGGCCAATCTGCTCCGCCTCTACCTCCGGTCCGACAGTTTGAACGGCACCTTCGCCGGTGGACAGTGGCGATGGCTCCGTCTCAGTGAACCGATTTACGCCGACGACGATCTGCTCTCCGGATTCGATCCTCGCCAGGCGTGCGGCGTTGCTCTCGACGAGACGGCGCTTCATGTAGTCGATAGCCGCAACGGCGCCGCCCATGGCTTCAATGGTGGCAAGCTCCTCACGGGCGTCCCGCTTCAGCTCCTCGACCTTCCGGGCGATCTCCACCGAGCCGTCGAAAATATCGCCGTACTCGAGCAAGTCCGTCTCATACGCTAGGATCTGCTGCATTCTGAGCGACCACTGCTGATCCCACGGCCGCGGCAGACCCAACGCCTCGTTCCAGGCCGGAAGCTGGACGGCTCGTGCACGTGCATTCTTTGAAAGCGTGACCGCCAGCATCTCGAGCAAAATGCGGTAGACATTATTCTCCGGCTGCTGCTCGGTGAGACCCAGCGAATTGACCTGCACCCCGTACCGGAACCGGCGATTCTTGGGATCCCTCACGCCGTAGCGCTCGCGCGTGATCTCGTCCCAGAGATCGACAAACGCGCGCATCTTGCACATCTCGGTGATGAACCTGATGCCTGAGTTCACGAAGAACGAGATGCGGCCGACAATCGTCTCGAACGTCTCGGCATCGACCTCTCCCGAGTCCCTTACGGTGTCGAGGATCGCTATCGCAGTCGCCAATGCGAAGGCGAGCTCCTGCACCGGCGTAGCCCCGGCCTCTTGTAGGTGATAGGAGCATACATTGACCGGGTTCCACTTCGGCACCTCGCGGCAGGAGAAGACGATCGTGTCCTTGGTCAGCCGCAGGGATGGCTCCGGCGGAAAGACATAGGTGCCGCGTGAGAGATATTCCTTGATGATATCGTTCTGGATGGTGCCGGTGAGCTTGTTACGTGGCACGCCCTGCTCGTCTGCAACCGCGATGTAGAGAGCGAACAGCCAGGCGGCCGTCGCATTGATCGTCATCGATGTGTTCATGCGGTCGAGCGGGATGCCGTCGAGCAGGGTGCGCATGTCGCCCAAATGGCAGATGGGCACACCCACCTTCCCCACCTCACCCGTTGCCAGCTCGTGATCGCTGTCGTAGCCGGTCTGGGTCGGCAGATCGAAAGCAATCGACAGGCCTGTCTGTCCCTTGGCGAGGTTGCGGCGGTAGAGGGCGTTGGATTCCGCTGCCGTCGAATGGCCCGCATAGGTCCGGAACAGCCACGGCTTGTCGCGCTGCGCCTGTGGCTCACCCCCCTCAGAAGCTCTGGTAGTCGACATCGTCTGGTGTTCCTTCGCACGTGCGAGAGGAACGTTAGCGCAACGCGCGGGATCCGCAACCGTCCGGACCCGCGACGCACTGCGCAAGCGTCGCTGCGAGCGGGTTCATATCTCCCACGGCCGTCGATTGTGCTAAGGCTGCCTTCCTCGCACGAACCATTCAGCGCCCGCCTTGGAAGTGAGCCTCATGTTGCGCCGCCTGGCCGAGTACACCTTCAACAATGCCTACCTGCTGCTCAGCGCGATGGCGCTGTTCTGGGCTGGCAATCAAGTACTAGGGCGGGCCGTGGCTGGCCACATTCCGCCGGTTGCCTTCGCCTTCCTGCGCTGGTCGCTCGCAACCGTTTTCGTATTGCCCTTCGCTATGCCCTACCTGCGTCGGGACTGGCCCGTGGTGCGGGAGACGTGGCCTATGCTGGCCTTTCTCGGTGTGACGGGGGGCGGCGCATTCAATACGCTGCAGTATATCGGGTTGAACTATACGACCGCCCTGAACAGCCTCGTGCTGAACTCGACGGGGCCCGTGCTGATCGCCATCGCTTGCGTCTTTCTCTTCAACGACCGTATCACCCACAGGCAGATAATTGGAACACTGATTTCGCTGGCCGGCGTGCTGGTCGTGGTCTCCAGGGGCGACCTTGGCGCGCTGCTCACCCTCACGCTGAACCGCGGTGACCTGCTGATTCTCCTAGGTATGGTGATTACGGCCATCTACACAGCCTATCTGCGCCTGCGGCCCCGCATTGAATGGATCACCTTTCTTTTCTGGATGTTTCTGGCGTCGGCGGTGTTCAATTTGCCGCTCGTATTGATCGAAATTTTTGTATTCGAGAAAGTCGTTCAGCCGACACTATTCACTTTATTGGCCATCGGGTACGTTTCGATATTCCCCAGCATTCTGGCCTATTTGTTTTTTGCACGCGGAGTCGACCTGATTGGGGGTGTGCGCGCCGGCATATTCATGCACCTCGTGCCGCTTTTTGGCGCGCTGTTGGCGATCTGGCTTTTGGAAGAGCCGCTCGCGCTGTTCCACGTTGTGGGATTTGCGCTGATTTTGGCGGGTGTAACACTAACGAGCCGCAAACCATGAGGCTTGCGGCTCGTGAAACTGTCGATCCCTTCGACCCAGATTACTGCTGCTGACCCGAAGGGGGTGTCGTCGTCTCAGGCGGAGACGTTTTCGGTGGAGTGGTTTGCGGCGGACTCGATGATTGAGGCGCCGTGGTCTGCGGAGTCGTCGCCGTTGTTGTCGGCTCCCGTGGGAACAACAAGGCCACGAGCAGCACGACCACGACGACCGCGCCAATCAACCACCATATTCGGCTATCCATGCCGGCCTCCAAGATTTCACTTACGTCTGAACGAAAAACGTGCGCAGGGCGCGGATGTTCCGGACGGCCCCGATGTCGCACTACGGAGGATCGGCTCATATTCGCAGTGCAGCACACGCTCGCCTGTTTCAACTCCCCACCGATCGGCGAGTTCCTGGCAAGCGTTTGGCAACTGCCGCAGGCAAGGGACCCATTAACGAACAGACAAGCGCCTGCACCTTAGACCCAAATCAAAGACACTGAACCATACCCTTGCCAGGACGTTCCGCATCTGAGCGGCTACCGGTGCGGCGACTTGGGCTGGGAAATACGATGGCGCGGAAGAAGGAGCAGGCGAATACCGAGAAGAAGGTCGAGAGACCTGGTAAGCCCGCGCGCGGCTCGCGCCGGATGCATCCAGCCGGTCCTCATGCGCGCCCCGAGCTGACCGATGAAGCGGCCACCCCAGGCACCGGTGCCCTTCCCGATGCGAACCCCGACACAAGAGACGTCGATCCCGGTGTCGATTAAGTTGAAGTCGGGGACCGGCATCGACATCTTTCATGCAGTTGCAGTTAACCTCGGACGAGCCTCGATGGATACGAACATCCCGTCCTGGATGTGGTCGGAAGCCTGCGAGATGCTGGCGCGCGCCGAGCGCCTTCGTCAGCAGCTTTTCCATCCGCAATGGGCGAAGGCACGACAGCCTTGCTGGCAGCCGCCGGTCGATCTCCTCGAAACGGACGAGGAGGTGCTGGTCTTTATTGCGCTGCCGGGGGTCGACCCTGAACATGTTCAAGCCGTCATCCAGGATGGCGACCTCGTGATTGCCGGCACGCGAGTGCTTCCCGCGGCCTTCAGAACGGCAGCCATCCATCGGCTCGAGCTGCCCCAGGGGCGCTTCGAGCGCCGTATTCGCCTGCCGGCGGGCAGCTATCGTGCGGTCCGCTGGTCCGCCAGCCAAGGTTGCCTGCTCATTCGACTCGAGAAAGCTGGAGAACTTTGATGGCTGAGCCGGAGGCCCCTGAAACTCCGAAAGCGAAGGAGATTCCGACTCTTCCGGAAGACGCTCTCATCATCCTCCCGGTGCGCGATCTCGTGCTCTTCCCTAGAGTCGTGCTCCCGATCACTATCGGGCGCCAACGCTCGATTCTGGCTGCCCAGTATGCGGTGCGCGAGCAACGGCAGATTGGTATCCTGACGCAGCGCGACCCGGAGATGGCGGACCCCGCACCGGTGGATCTCTACCGCATCGGCACCGTCGCCAATATCGTCCGTTTCGTGACCACCCCTGACGGCACGCACAACATCGTCGTCCAAGGCGAGGAGCGGTTTCATGTCACCGAATTCCTGACCGGATGGCCGTTCTTCGTCGCGCGCGTGCTGCGCATACCGGATGCGGAGACACGCACGCCGGAGATCGAGGCCCGCTTCCTTCATCTTCAGCGCCAAGCCATCGAGGCTCTGGAGCTTCTGCCGCAGGCGCCCCGGGAGATGATCGCCACGATACAGAGCGTGACCTCACCGGGCACGCTTGCCGACCTCGCGGTGGCCTACATGGACATCCCGACCGCGGAGAAGCAGGAGATCCTCGAGACGGTCAATTTGGCCGTCCGCATGGAGAAGGTATCGAAGTTGCTGGCGCACCGCATCGAGGTATTGCGCCTGTCTCAGGAGATCAGCCGTCAGACCAAGGCTGCCCTCGACCAGCGCCAGCGCGAGATGCTGCTCCGCGAGCAGATGGCCGCCATCCGGCGCCAGCTCGGCGAGACTGAGGACACCAAGGCTCAGGAGATGGCCGAGCTTGAGCAGGCCATTGCGCGAGCCGGTATGCCGAAAGAGGTCGAGGAGCATGCTCGAAAGGAGCTGCGCCGCCTGTCGCGCATGCCGGAAGGGGCAGCCGAGTACAGCATGGTGCGCACCTATCTCGACTGGCTGGTCGAGCTGCCCTGGCAGCTCCCCGAGGAGCCGCCCATCGACATCGATCAGGCCCGCAAGATCCTCGACGAGGACCACTACGGGCTCGAGAAGGTCAAGCGGCGCATCATTGAATACCTTGCCGTCCGCAAGTTGGCTCCGCACGGCAAGGCGCCGATCCTCTGCTTCGTCGGACCGCCGGGTGTCGGGAAAACCTCTCTCGGTCAGTCGATCGCCCGCGCCATGGGCCGCAAGTTCCAGCGGGTCAGCCTCGGTGGCGTGCATGACGAGGCCGAAATCCGCGGCCACCGGCGCACCTACGTCGGCGCATTGCCGGGCAACATCATTCAAGCCATCCGCAAGGCGGGTTCACGCAACTGCGTGCTGATGCTCGACGAGATCGACAAGCTCGGCGCAGGCATCCACGGCGACCCGGCTGCCGCCTTGCTCGAAGTGCTTGATCCCGAGCAGAACAGCACGTTCCGCGATAATTATCTCGGCGTGCCGTTCGATCTCAGCCGGGTGGTCTTCATCACCACCGCCAACATGCTCGATACGATCCCTGGCCCGCTGCGTGACCGTATGGAGGTCATCAGCCTTGCGGGCTACACGGCCGATGAAAAGTTGCAGATCGCACGGCGGTATCTCGTCCGGCGGCAGCTCGAGGCCAACGGCCTGAAACCAGAGCAGGTCGAGATCACGGACGAGGCTCTGAAAGAGATCATCCAGCGCTACACACGGGAAGCTGGTGTCCGCAATCTGGAGCGCGAGATCGGAAAGGCGTTGAGATACGCCGCAGTACGCATCGCGGAAGGCGACACGCACCCCATCCGCATTGATGCCAGCGATCTTCAAGGAATCCTTGGGCCGCCGCAGTTCGAGAGCGAGGTGGCCATGCGCACCAGCGTGCCGGGTGTGGCAACCGGTCTCGCCTGGACACCGGTGGGCGGCGACATCCTCTTCATCGAGGCGACCCGCGTGCCGGGCAGTGGCAAGCTGATCCTGACCGGTCAGCTCGGCGAGGTCATGCGAGAAAGCGCGATGGCGGCGCTCAGCATCGTCAAGAACCGCGCGGAAGCGCTCAACATCGACCCGGCCATTTTCGAAAAGAACGACATTCACGTCCACGTGCCAGCGGGCGCCGTGCCCAAGGATGGGCCGAGCGCAGGCATTGCCATCTATGTCGCGCTCATCTCACTGCTGACCCGGCGTTGCGTGCGAAATGACACGGCCATGTCGGGAGAGATCAGCCTCCGGGGGCTCGTGTTGCCGGTCGGCGGCATTAAGGAAAAGGTGGTGGCCGCTGCCAGAGCTGGGATCAAGCGCGTTATCCTGCCTGCCCGCAACCGGAAGGATTACGAGGACATCCCAGAGGAGGCGCGAAGGGACGTGGAGATCATTTGGATCGACCACGTCGAGGAGGCAGTCGCTGCTGCTATCTGTGCCGAGGAGCAGAAAACTGCCGAGACGCCGCGTGAGCCGGAGGCAGCTGAGGAAGCAGCCGCACAGCCTCGCGCAGGAGAGGCAGCGGAGTGATTTGGTCAGCGTTCTGCGCGTTTGTCGCCGACGCCCGCGGCTGATTGCGATGCTTGGAGCCCGAACTCCGCGGCGAGAAGCTCGTAGGACTTGCGGCGTGCTGCCGGGTCGTGTGACCACGTCACGATGGCAACCTCGTCGATCCCGAGCTGGTTCGCCAGGGCACGGATCCGTTCGCCAACCTTCTTAGGCGTGCCGACAAACGCGGTTCGCCGCATTTCGGCGAGGCGGGCTTCCTCTTGTGGCGTGAGCTCAAACGGCAACGGCGCATCAGGGTGATCGAGCGGTCCGTACACACCTCGATCGCGCGCCAATCGCGATTTTGCGCGCGAAGTGAAAAGCCATTGGGCCTCCTCCTCGGTCTCGGCAGCGAGCGCCCAAATGCAGACAGTCGCCAGAGGCTCGGGGTGGCGCCGGCTCGGCCGGTAGAGCTGGCGGTAAAGGGCTAACGCCTGTTCGGTGCCGACACCGTCGGTAATGAAGTGGGCGAAGGAGTAGGGAAGCCCGAAGTGAGCGGCCACCTGTGCGCCATAGTCCGAGCTGCCGAGCATCCATACAGTGGGCGCCGTATCGCCCTCGGGAAACGCCCGGACCCTGCGGAAAGGATGGGCTTCCGGCAGCGGCTCGCCAGTGACCCAGGCGATCAAATCCCGCACCTGCTCCGGAAATTGAATTGTGCGCACAGTGCCAAAGGGATTGAGCGCCTGCGCCGTGAGGCTATCCGAGCCGGGGGCGCGGCCAACACCGAGGTCGATACGTCCCGGCGCAAGAGCTTCCAAAACCCGGAATTGCTCGGCCACTTTGAATGCGGAATAGTGCGGCAGCATCACCCCGGCGCTGCCGATGCGGATCGATTTCGTGCGCGCGGCGATGGCTGCGATCAGAATTTCGGGAGCGGTGCCGACAACGGTTTCGAGGCTGTGGTGCTCTGAGACCCAGAAACGGTGATAGCCGAGCGACTCGCACAGCTGCGCCATCGCCAGCGTTTCCTGGATCGATTCGCTGTGAGGGCGACCCTTGATGGCGACAGACTGGTCAAGAACAGACAAGCGGAGCATGAGCAGCACCTCCCGCGCCGGCGGTCATTTCGGACGGAGTTATCGAAAATTGCCGGCTCTGCGAAGGCTTGAGTTCCCCGAAGGAAAAAAGGTGGGGCGACCGGGGATCAGCCCACTTGGGCCCCGTCCTTCAGCAGCTTGTAGTTGATGGAATCCACCAGCGCTTCGAAGCTCGCGTCGATGATGTTCGGAGAGACGCCGACGGTGAACCAACGATCACCTGTGGCTTTATCCAGGCTTTCGACGAGCACGCGGGTCACCGCCTCTGTGCCGCCCGTCAAAATACGGACTTTGTAGTCGACCAGCTCAACGTTCTGGATGTGCTTTTGATATCGGCCGAGATCTTTTCGCAAAGCCCGGTCGAGCGCGTGCACGGGACCATTCCCCTCGGCCACGGACCATAGCGGCTCGTCATCTCCAGTGATGTAGACGCGGACGGTCGCCTCGGAGACGGTCACCAGCCGCCCCACCGCGTTGTGGCGCTTCTCGACCATGACGCGGAAGCTGTCGACGGTGAAATACTGCGGCACTTGCCCGAGCATTCGACGGGCCAACAGCTCGAACGAGGCCTCCGCACCTTCGTAGGCGTAGCCGAGCGCTTCCCGTTCCTTGATAACCTCCAGCAATTGGGCGACGCGCTCGTCGTCCTTCGGAATGGGAATGCCGAGCCGCTCCAGCTCGGCGACGATGTTCGACTTCCCGGCCTGATCCGAAACGAGCACCCGCCGGCGATTGCCGACGCTTTCCGGATTCACGTGCTCGTAAGTCTCAGGCTCCTTCAGAATGGCCGAGGCATGAATGCCAGCCTTCGTCGTAAACGCTGCCTCTCCGACATAAGGTGCCTGCCGGTTTGGTGCGCGGTTCAAAATTTCGTCGAAGATCCGGCTGACCTGCGTGATCCGCATCAGCCGTTCCGGCGTCACCGCCGTTTCAAAGCGATCGGCGAATTCGGATTTCAAAAGCAGTGTCGGAATTATGGAGGTGAGATTTGCATTTCCGCACCGCTCCCCGATGCCATTCAGCGTGCCTTGGATCTGGCGGACCCCGGCCCGCACGGCCGCGAGCGCATTCGCGACGGCATTTTCGGTATCGTTATGCGTGTGAATTCCCAGGTGCGTGCCAGGAATGACCTCCGTCACTTCGCGGACAATGCGCTCAATTTCATGCGGCAGCGTTCCGCCATTCGTGTCGCATAGGACCACCCAACGGGCACCGGCTTCGTACGCTGTGCGAGCAACGGCAAGGGCATACTCGCGGTTACCTTTGTAGCCGTCGAAAAAATGCTCGCAATCGATCATCACCTCGGTGCCGGTCTCACGAACGGCGTGGACCGATTGCGCAACCGACTCCAAATTCTCTTCATTGCTGATGCCGAGTGCGACACGCACGTGATAGTCCCACGATTTCGCGACGAGGCAGATGGCGTCGGCACCAGATTTCAATATTGCCTGAAAGCCAGGATCGTTCGACACCGACCTCCCGGCGCGCTTCGTCATGCCGAACGCGGTGAAACGCGCATTTTGCAGCTTCGGCCGGTCAGCAAAGAATGCCGTGTCAGTGGCGTTCGCGCCCGGATACCCACCTTCGATATAGTCTATGCCAAGCCCATCCAGCAGCTCCGCAATGCGGCGCTTGTCTTCGAGAGAGAAATTCACCCCCGATGTTTGCGCGCCGTCGCGCAGCGTCGTGTCGAAAAGATAAAGGCGTTCGCGAGACAATGTTCTGTCCTCAGATGATATCGACAAGACGGAGGGCAAGGAGGACCGCCGCGATGATCACGGCGATCTTGAGAATGAGGTAGTAGATGCGGTGGCGCTCAAACGGTGGGGTCGCGTCGGGCTCGGTCATTGTTTTCTCACTCAGGATAATGGCAGACCGCCTCGACGTTGTGCCCATCGGGATCGATAACGAAGGCGCCATAGTAATTGGGGTGGTACTGCGGGCGTAACCCCGGCGCTCCGTTATCTCTTGCGCCAGCCGCGATGGCAGCTTTGTAAAACGCATCGACTTGAGCCCTGTTGGCCGCGTGGAAAGCGATGTGGAACGGGCTCGTCGGCGTTTTACCGGCGGCAATCCAGAATTCCGGCTTGCAGCGGCCAAATCCCGCCACGCCGCCCGCTTCGTTCGGGAGTTCCATCTGCAGCTTTATCCCGAGCGGCTGCAATGCGGCGGAATAGAATTCCTTGGCGCGGGCGAAATCGCTGACCTGCAGACCGATATGATCAAGTGTGGGCGCGTTGTTTGCATTGTCCATAGCGTATCTCCGGCTCTAGCGCTTGATCTCCCACGTCGTAACGATCTCGCCGGTCGCAGAGTCCTTGGAGTCCTTGAGCTGGATCCCCATGGCCGCGAGCTCGTCGCGAATGCGGTCTGCTTCAGCGAAATTTTTGGCTTTGCGTGCCGCTAATCGAGCGCTGATGCGAGGTTCGACGATGGCCGCAAGCTCCTGACGCTTTCTTTCGACCCGCTCCCGCTCGCGCTTTATCGTCTCGCCAGTAAAACCAAGTAGTGCCAAGGCGAAGCCCAAAGCGCCGCGTTCTCCAGCATCATGCAATCGGTGCAGCTCCGCGATGGCCTTGGGCGTATTCAAGTCATCGCACAAAGCCTCAATAACTGGCCCGGCTTTTTGTCGATCCGTGTCGGTGTATTCGCTCGCGAATGGAAACCACGAATCGAGAATAGTGAGGCTCTGCTCCAAGCCTTCAACCGTCCAGTCGATCGGCTGCCGGTAATGCGTCCGGAGCATATTGAAGCGTAGAACCTCTCCCGGCCAGGAACGCCCGCCGAATTTGTCCGTCGCCAGCAATTCGTGGATCGTCACGAAATTCCCCAGGCTCTTGGACATTTTCTCGCCCTCGACCTGGAGAAAGCCGTTGTGCATCCACACCTGCGCCATGATCGGCGTGCCGTGCGCGCAGCGGGATTGTGCGATTTCGTTCTCGTGATGGGGGAAGACGAGATCGATGCCGCCGCCGTGAATGTCGAAAACCTCGCCCAAGTGCCGCGCGGCCATGGCCGAGCACTCGATATGCCAACCCGGCCGGCCGGGCGTGGGAATGCCACAAGGACTCGGCCAAGAAGGCTCGCCGGGCTTGGACGGCTTCCAGAGAACGAAGTCCATCGGCCCCTTTTTGTATGGCGCGACCTCGACGCGCGCGCCGGCCTCCATCTCCTCGAGGCTGCGATTGGAGAGGCGGCCATAGTCGGGCATCTTGCTGACGTCGAACAGCACGTGGTCCTGGGCGACGTAAGCGCAGCCCTTTTCGACCAGGCGCTCGATCATCCGCTTCATATCCTCGATGTGATCGGTGGCGCGCGGCTCGACTGTCGGCGGCAGCACGCCAAGGGCGGCGATGTCTTCATGGAACTGCCGCGTTGTTCGCTCGGTCAGCTCGCGGATCGAGATGCCTTCCTCGGCCGCCCGCGCATTGATCTTGTCGTCGACGTCCGTGATGTTGCGGGCGTAGGTGACGTGCTCGGGCCCGTAGATGTGCCGGAGGAGCCGGAACAGCACATCGAAAACGATGACAGGCCGCGCGTTTCCAATGTGCGCATAGTCGTAGACGGTCGGGCCGCACACGTACATACGCACGTTCTTGGGATCGAGCGGCCGGAACGGCTCCTTGCGGCGGGTGAGGGTATTATAGAGCGTGAGCGTCACTGTGTTCCCCTGACCTGCTGGCGGGGCTTGGCTCTTTTACGGGAGAATAGGGGAGCGGCCGCGCGCCAGCGATAAGCTAGCTCGGAATAATGATGCAAATAATGCCGCTGTAGATGCGCGCGGCGGACATGGTCGCGGCTCTGTCCATCATGCGGTGCTTATGCGTGAGGCCGGTGGGGGACGTCAAGCGGGGTGCTCGAGATGCCGCGTGGCCTCTCGCCCTTCCACGTTGCGCATCGCCGATTCGGTGCCGGGCGTTGGGTGTCCGATCACGCTGAGGGTTCCGTCAGCCTCCAGCACTACCGCCGCCACCTGATCCAAGCTTTCGTATCCGCTGGCCCGCACGGCGGCCATCACCTCCTCCCGTGCGACGCGCTCTTCCAGCAGGGCCTCCTCGATGAACTTGCCGTCGGACAACAGCAGGCTGGGCCGCGCCTTGATGATCCGGCGGAAGCCCGGCGAGCGGGATGAGAGCCAGGAAACCACGAACTGAAGCAGAATGAGGAGCGCGATCGCCAGCAAACCTTCCGCGAGCGGGATCGTCTTCAGCAGCACGACCATCGCCAGGGTCGAGCCGAGCGCCACGGTCACCGCGAGGTCGAAGGCGCTCATCCTCGCCACCGTGCGCTTGCCACTGATGCGCAGCAGCACCACGAGGCCGGCATAGGCGAGAGTGCCGACCACCAACACGCGCAGCACTCCTGACCAGCTGTCGAACAGCACCCGAGCACCTTTTCCGAGCCGATATGCTGCGGCTCGAGTACTTTCAACGGCCGAGCGCTCCATTCGTTCGGGGATGCGTTGCCCGGCATCTACATCGAGGGGGTGCCCCATTTACGCTGCATTGACCCCATAGCAAAATTGATTCAAGGAAACGGGAGACCAGGCTGGGCCAAGCCAAAGCGGCGTGGCTCGCCCGGAGGGGTGTGATTCGACATGCGCCTCATCAAGCGTGGGACATCGAATCGCCGCTATGGCGGCCTGGCGACCGCCGTAGCGTTGCTCCTGTTGGCAACTGGTCCCGTGCTGGCCCAGGGCTGGCCTTGGGAGTGGGGTTGGGGACGGGAGCCTCCAACTCCGCGCGAGCCCGTTTTCCGTGAGCCCCCGCAGCAGCAGCCGCTAGGATATCAAGGATACGACTCAAGCCCGGCCCCTTATAAAAAACAAACG
>QGVC01000055.1 GCA_003242645.1 Pseudomonadota bacterium | reverse complement strand
TCATCACCCGCTCGGGGACTGGCGCGCTCGATGCCGAGCTTGAGCCTTCCATTACGCTCACCGTCACGGCAACTTCCACAGACGGTAGCGTCGCGACGCAGGATTATTCAGTGAGCGTCGTCGATTCTGCGCCACCCCAAATACCGACCTCGGTTTCGCTGGTCCGTACAACACTGGCTTCCGCTTGGTCGCCACCCAGCCCCGATCCATCTGGAATCGCGTATATCGCGCACTTGGGTGTGTTGATGATCTCGGATGGCGAAGTCAACGAAATGCCTAACCTGTTCACAGGCGACAACTTATTCATGATGAACCCGAACGGCTCATTCGCGGGCTCGCTGACAGCTTTTCATTTTTCTGACGAACCGACTGGTGTTGCTTATAATCCAAACAACTGGCATCTGTTCTTCACCGACGACACAGGAACAAGAAGCGTTTACGAGCTGGATCCCGGTCCAGACAAGCGCTATGGAACGTCGGACGACGTGGTAACGTCATTTAAGACGTCCGCGTATGGCAGCAAGGACCCAGAAGGAATTACGTACGATGCAAACCGTGGGGTCTTGTATATCGCGGACGGGGCTGGCGGAAGAATCTATACCATTGACCCAGGTGCCAACGGCAAATTCGACGGTGTAGCGTCTGCCGGTGGCGATGACATTGTGACCAGCTTCGATGCTGAAGCATTGGGGATCCGTGATCCGGAAGGTATTGAATATGACCCTGGACGTGACATCCTCTATGTCACGTCCACACGCAATTCGATCGCGATGGTCACACCCACAGGTGAGCTCTTGGGTTTTCTCGATATCTCAGAGGCTGGAGCGCGCAATCCGGCGGGTCTGGCTCTCGCGCCGAGCAGCATAGACCCGACGCAAATGAGCCTCTATCTGGTGGATCGTGGCGTGGATAACGATTCGAATCCGAATGAAAACGACGGAAAGGTTTACGAGCTCATCATCGATCAGTGGCTGATTGCCTGAAGCGGTATGTCGCGCCGCTTTTCTGCAGGCGAAGATCTACTTCGAGCTGGAGCGGGTGCTGTATCCAGCACCCGTTTGTGTTTGCGCCAGAATGCAGCTTCGGGAGGAATCGTAGTAGCTGCGGGAGGAGAGCAGGTTGAGTTGATCAGCTCTCGTTAGAGCGACTTCGATTCGTTACCAGTGTTGATGTGCGCGCTCGCAGTTCGCTTCGGTCTAGTTGAACCGATGCCTCCGTGGATTGACCTGCGTTATGACCCCAAACACGCGCCGTTGGGTGTCCTTGATCCCGGAGTGCTGAAGCTGACGAAGAGCGCGGCCGGCAGTTTCGATTTCCGTGCAACCCCATTTCAACGCGAGAATCACGTTATCCGCTACTGCAGCGATTGTGCGCGCCTCCGTTGCGCCAAGGAGGGGCGGGCTATCGATTACGATGCAATCGTATTCCCGTCTAAGGTCATTCAGAATTGAAGACAGCTGGTCGGCCATCAAGAACGAAAGAGCGTCTTCCCGCCTGTTTGCCAAGGGTAGACAATCGATTCCCAACTTTGCAATGTTTCTCACCACAGTCCGCCCAGTTTCCGCCGCACTAGGTTTGTCACTGCCATCCTTTCCAAGTCTCGCGAGTGCTGCAGCAACGGGTTTGCTCCGAAAGTCGAGATCCATCAGCAGGACCCTTTGCCCAAGCAGGCCGACACTAACGGCAAAGCTCACGGCCAACGTGGTCTTGCCGTCGCCCGGTTCGCTTGATGTGATAGCAAACACAGCGCAGTTCCGAACCTGTCGTTGAGTTGATGGAATGCGGCGTCGGGCTAGTGCGGCGGCAACCACTGACCGGATCGCCTCGCCATATATGTTGAATGGCTTTTCGATCAGAGTTTGCCGTGCTCGGTGCAGGTGAAAGCGAGGCCGCTTGGGAAGGAGCCCGATGCACGGAATTCCGACAAACTCTTCAACATCTCGTTCAGATCGAACGCGGTGATCGAATTGCTCCCTCACGATCACCAACAGACCGCCGGTGATGGCGAAGGCAACGAAAGCCGGTAGGACGAACAACAGGGGTGAAGGTGAGCTCGGTTGCTCAGGCGGCATTGCTGCCGAAACTATGTGAACATCCTGCTGAATCGGGCCCTGAACGGAGAGCTCGGTCTGCTTTCGCAAGAGACTTTCATAGAGTTGTGCGGCAGCACTTGCCTCCCGTTCCAGCTCTTTCAGCTTTGTTTCAGCCTCGCGCAAGCTCTCGCGGGATTGCTCGAGTGATCTGAGGCGCTGAAGAGCGCGGTGCAGGCGCTCCTCAAGGGGGCTTCGGCCTGATTGGGGAGGGGGACTTTTATTGTCGGCGGCTTGGCTCGACAGCTGAGTTGCGTTCAGCTCGGCGGCGCTTGGCGCAGCTTCCTGGTAGTTGAGCAAGGGCGAAAGGTCTGTACTTTCTTTGCCGATTTTCGCGAGGTCGATGGCAAGCTGACGCCTCAGTTCGGCAATTTGGCGGTCCATCGCTTCGATGCTTTTTTCGTCGAGTAATCCCGAGGCAATGCGATGATCGCGTACCGTCGCTTCCGCTCGCTCGAGCGCCACCTTGGCAAATGGGATGCGCTTTGCCAATTCGCGTTCGAGGCGTCGACGCTGCGCCAGTTGTTTCTCGCGCCCTCTCTTTACGTAATTTTCTACAATACGATTTGCGATGAACGCCGCTAGCTCTGGATCATTCGCGGTAAAGGTTACTGCAATGACACGCGAGCGTTGCTCTTTGTAGACACTTATGCCTTCCTGGAGCTCCGCGAATTCGATCGCCTGATCCTCTTCGGCAATAACCGAGTCGTCTCCAATCTCGGCTGTCTCCATGGGAGAAGCTTCAACGGGCGCATGCGGAAGGATAGCAGCTAATGCTCCCTGGAGCTTCTTCCAGGCAGACTTTATTGCGCTGTTGAAGAAGGGCGAGTGCGTGGTCTCTCCAGAGCGGCGAGGGGGCGGATCCGTAGCGAGGCTGTCCTGCACCTCGAGCAGATGCCTTGGGGAAACGATGAGCTCGATGTGCGTGTCGACGACGGCTTCATCCGGAACATCTGCTGGCCCCGCATCTGAGCGGGCCACAAGCAACTGCGCTTTCGACGTATAGCTGGGCGGGATGGTCGCGCCTATAACCAGGGCCAAAATGCTGCCTGTCATGGCAAAGGTAGCAATCAGCTTCCATCGCCTCCGCAACAGCGCGACGAGATCTTTCAGCTCCGGCGTACGGTGCTCTTGGTAAGTCATTTGTTGGTCCGACTAGCGAGGAACATTGCCTCTCATTGTCGAATTCTGTGGAGATCGCATTGCTAAAGCGCCACCTTCAGCAAGTGCTGGCAAGCAGACTCTCGTGAGAGACCTGATCTGTCTCCTGAGCCCCGGATGTTGAACGGATAGAGTTCTATCATTCCTGCGGTGCGTAAATTACACAAGTTCATTACCCCGTCCCAATTAGCAGGTACCCAGTGGTGGTGATTGCCTGCAATAGTCTGTTTCAACTCTGATGCTCTGAATCGACTACCAGATGCCTCTAGCAATTGTTGAGCTTGGATCGCGCTATGGCTTGTCGTCAGTATTCTTACGTTAAATCGATCGTCGCCTCTGTGCAGATCGCCATAGCTCTTGTATTCGGATCAACATGGGCCGCTGCAGCTTCGGAATATCGGCTGCGCGCAGGCGATGTCATCGAAGTGTCGGTCGCAGGTCTCCCCCAATTCAGTCATCGTGCACCAGTACAACTAGATGGCAGCATCACGATTCCCACAATCGGTACGCTGGATGTTGAAGGCGAATTGTTGAAGGACGTCCGGGAGCGTATTCAGGCCGCCTTCGCGGGAAAGCTACTAACGGTTTATGCTTCGGATGGCCGCGAGCTGACACGTACTGTCGAGCGCGAAGACGTTTCGGCGACCGTCGCACAATATGCTCCAATTTGGGTATCGGGCGATGTGGTTCGATCCGGGGAGCAGCGCTTCCAGCCGCGGATGACGGTACGCCAGGCGATAGCGTCTGCAGGCGGGGTTCGATCATCCATTATGAACGGAGAAATTGGGCAGCGCTACGATCCCATTCCGTTGCAGAGAGACTATATCGCGAGCTGGCTGACTCTGGCCAGTCAGGCCGTGCGTGTCTGGAGGTTGCGGTATGAGCTCGGCGAAACAGCGGAGTTCGATAGGTCATCACTTCCGCCGGCTCCGGTTCCCGAGGACGCGCTCTCTCGTATTCTGGCCCTCGAAAAAGATATCATTGCTCTGCGGCAAGAGGACTTGAGGCGCGAGCGGGCTTTCTTGGAACGAAGTGCCGTGCTTGCAGAGGAGCAGATCAGGTCATTATCTGAACGGCTCGAGCTCGAAAAGCAGGGTGAGATAGATGATATGGAAGAGTATGAACGCCTGCAAGGACTTCTACGGAAGGGGCACATGACCAACATGCGCGTTGTGGATGCACGGCGCGCACTACTTTACTCCTCTACACGTCGCCTACAAACAGCTCATGCCCTTATGCAAGCGCGCAAGCAACTGGACGAGGCGCGCCGCGCGTTAGAAAAGCTCGATGATCAGCGGCGGCTCGCAATTAAAGAAAGTTTGCAATCGGCTGAGCTGAAGTTGGCCGAAGAGCACGCGCGTCTGCGCAGCATACAGGTTAAGCTGGAGCTGGCGAGGGTCACTGTTCCGCGCGAGTCGGAGAATGTATCACGTCCATCGATTACTCTGATTCGAAGGAGCGGCGCGAGTTCGGTCACCTTTGAGGCGAGTTACGATGACGAGATCGAGCCAGGCGATATCATAGAGGTAGATGTGAAAAAGGTGCCTGTATCGACGGGTAACAATTTGGGTGCGATAGGCACGAGCCCGCCCAGATATGCACTGGAAACGAGATAGCGCAAGGAGCTGAAAGACCGGCGGCTAAATATCCGGGCAGCTTGGACGTTGTCGGAGCCAACTCGGCATCAAGGTCGAGAGAACGCGAACAGCGGATCGGCCATCGTCGCCAAGAAATAGCGTAGGCAGCAGCCAGCAAAGCGAAAGAGACAGGATGATTGAAAGCATTGTTACGTCAATCAGCACCACAATTGCTGAGATCTCGAGCACTCGCAAATGAGTCACTACGGCCCACACGATGAAGCCCAGTGCGCTTGCGAGGGCCATACCTGGAGCATGCGCCCTGGCAAAATCTGACCAACTCATACCCGTCAAGACCAGGCTCAGCTGCGCCATAAAAAAGTAGTTCGTAGCGACCCCGGCAATGACGCCAAGCACGACACCGGGTAGCCCCCACAACTGCCCGATCAACGAGCCCACCGCGATAGCGATAGCAAAGACGGCTTGCCGCCAAGCACGGGCATATACTGCACCAGTCGCCCGCGCAATAGTGTCGCTGAGTTTATGGCTTGTGCGGAAAAACATTCCGAGTGCGAGGATCTGAAACGGCACGACAACCCCCTCCCATCCGTTTCCGAGGAGGACGAAGACGAGCTCTGGCGCAATGATCGCCAAGATTACGCCCGCGGGCATGGTGAACAGCGCACAAGCTGCAACTCCGCTCCGGTACGCTCGCGCAAGGCGCGACTGCTCCTGCTGGACAAGCGCCATGGTCGGAAAAAGCACGCGATCGAGAATCTGACCAAAAATGACGGCGGGCGCAGTCATGAGTTGGGAGGCAAGAGCATAGAGGCCTAAAGCCTGTGCGCCAAGGAAACGGCCGACTATAAGCTTATCGACCTGGCCCGCCAGGAAATTGCAGACGCGAGCAAGTGTAAATCCGCCTCCGAAAAACAGTAGGTCTGCTATCGCTTTCCTTTCCAGAAGTGGTCTCTTGGGATGTGGTTGGCCGATCAGAAGGAGCACTGTTCGAGTAAAGTGCTGCGTAACCAGGGCACCGACGAGCGCCCAAACACCAAAGCTGTACCAAGCTAAGAGAGGGCCGATGACCACGAAGCCGATTGCGAACGCACAAGCGTCTATACCCGCGAGCCATCGAAACCGCAAAGCACGTTGGGCCATCGCTTGTGCGACCATAGAAAGGCCATAGCAGATAAAAACGACACTGGCACCGCGCACCACGGGGGCAAGCTCCGCGAGGCGCAAGAAAGCCGCTATGACAGGAGCAATCAACCAGATGGTTCCCGCAGTTAAGAAACTGAGAAGAAGAGAAAGGGTAAACCCAACCCGCAGGTGGCGTTCCTCGATCGACGGCCGTTGCACTATCGCCGGTCCAAGACCCAGGCCTTCAAAAATAACCGTAAATTTAATGACAACCAGCGCCGCAGCGTAAAGACCGAATTCATTTGGGGAAAGCAGGCGCGCAAGGACGACAAGAGCAAGAGCCTCAGAAATGGCAAGCGCTCCCATCGATAAGGCAGTCCACAGCATGCCCGCCAGACTGCGCTTCGCCAAGCCACGCCCTTTATCACTCAAGGCTTGCTCCCTGCCGAGGCGCCTGGGAAAGATTTGGCCAGGACAGCCGAGCCACGTAGGCCGTGACGGGCCCGCCGGGTTCGCCCCAATTGCTGGCCCAAATCACCTGTGACCCATCGGGTGAGGGAGAGCCCTGTGCCTCGCTCAGATAATTGTGCTTGACGCTGCGGTGGTGAACGATGCGCCGAATTTCACCGCTTCCATCAGTACGGATTGCAACAATCTCCCCATAAAGTGGAAGTCCCCGCCGACGACCAGCGCGCTCATAGGTGCCTCCAAAGGTTACAAAAACCCAGCCTGGCCGTCTGATGCTGCGCACGGAAGCGTGCTGCGCGGGACCGCGTGGTGTTAGCACCGTTACGGCTCCGTCTGATAATCGGCGCTTAATAAGTTGGTACTTGTCTGGCTCGCTCTTGCTGATTCCGACATAAACATCGCTGCCATCTTCATCGATCATCATATCGCCGTGGCCGGGCCGGTGATGCTCCGGCCAGTGCTGCACCTGTTTGCCGTCGACTGTGAAAATGAAGGCAATGTTTGTCTTGTCCGGCATCTCCTGGTAGCAGAAGGTGTAACTGCCCGAGGGCGAAATCGTGCAGTAGTGATTTTTGCCGTCCAGACGGTCGAGCTGAATGTCAGGATATTTCGTCCCGGTTTGGATGTCGTAGGGAAACGCGACGAGGCGGCCAGACGGAGATATGGCGCGAACTACCAGTCGATCACCGCTCCACGACAAGTTGTTCTTACCAGGACCGAACTCAAGCCGGGTGTAGCTCGTGGGAGCATAGATGATGCTCCGCTCTCCACTGCGAACTTTCCAGCGGTAAATCTCGCTGCTGCTAACGCATATCATCTCCTCGGGATCAGATGGGTGCCACTCGCAGGTGCCGGATGGATACCTCTGAAAAAGTGGCTGGTAAGTTTGACCATCCAGAAAGCACAATCCGGGGCATCCTTTGTGAATCACGAGAAGCGATTGATCTGCGTTCCAGGTCTGAGTGCTGGAGTAACGATGCCGGCAGTATTTTGGTTTACATCTGATCCCGGGTTGCATTTCTTGCCCTGGATCTGTGATCCGCACGAGCGGCGTGCCGAAGGCTGGATCGCGGGTTGGTTGAAGATAGCCGGGTTGAGGAAGTGGAGGGGTAGCGACGAGCGGCACATTGTGCAGATCATCGAACGCTAAGCCGCTGTCCCTCCACATGATATGCAGAAACCCTGCCGTCGCTATCATGCAGACAAGTCGTACCGGCCATTTTCTTGAAATGATCATTCAGATCCTCTTACATGCACACAGATCCGGCAGTTGGAGTTCTACCGCCAATTCGGCAGTGTTCTTTATCTAACACCGATGCTGACAGAGGAATGGTTGGTGTAAATAGTCTCTTGGCGGTAGAGATGTCACCTTCAATTGGATAGGCGTGATTATCCAATTTGATAGTCGCCGACACGCTGGATTATGGGAAACTGAAAACGAGCTCGCTTTCGCGAGCACCCGACAATGGAAGGTTGGTCAATCTCGTTACTTACACTTTCAGTAATGATACTTGATTGTCTGCTTGCCCTGGGAATTCTGCTATCGACCGCGACGCAGCTTCGTCTGCCTGGACTGCCGCTCGGACCGGGTGAGGCGCTTCTCGCGATTTGGGTGCTAATCGCCGGCACTGCGGCGATGCTCAGACGCTCCCTGCCGATCACACCCGGGGTTTGGCGTTTACTCACATTCTGGTCAGTTTTCACGATTGCCCAGTGCGTTGGCCTCTTCGTTGGGCTCGCCATCGAGGACTACAGGGATAGTGGGGGTGCGATGAGGACAGCCATAGCCTATGCCCTCGTGGCGGTCCTGTCATTCCTCTTGGCTATTCTCCCCGGGTGGCGCGTGGTACGGATTGCCTGGCTCGTCGCCGGTATAGGGGCCGCCGCTGTCACGATTTTGGCCGGCGCCGGCTATGGCTTGATTCCTCTGCCTGGTCTCGATTTGTGGGTTTATAACCGATTCATTGGTTGGTCTATGAATCCCAATCAGTTCAGCTTATTGTGCACTGTTCTGGTTCTGCTATCCCTTTACCTGGCAGAGGTCGAGACAAGGCCGCGGATGAGGTGCTTAGCACTTGCCTTCATCTCCGCCGCTTTCTTTGGGGGTGTTATCACGCGCAGCGACTCCTTTATCCTGGCTGTATTGGTCGCAGGCCCTCTCTTCCTTGGAACTAAGCTCTTGAGAGCCGTATTTCGTGCGCAAAGCCGACCCTCTATCGCCACAAGCCTTTCCTGCCTACTGTTGATCTCAAGCCCAGCATTGCTTGCCGCCGCTGCTCCTTTCGGACCGATTATCCTCGATGGCGTGCGAAGAACAGCTGTTGAGACTATGGAAAAGAATGACCAAGCGGCAGGGCGATTCCAGCTATGGCGGGAGGCAACGGATATTGGCGTTAGTTCGGGCATGCTCGGGCTAGGACCGGGCCCTCATCTCGTGGGCAGCAGGCAGTGGAAGCTACCGCCTCCTACTAAGGGAGAAGCGCATAACACCATTTTCGATCTATTGACGCAAGGCGGCCTCCTTGCCTGCGTTAGCTTTCTTTGGATCATTGCGGTTGCCTTCTTAGCTGCCCTTCGGACGGGATACTCGGCGCTAGCTTATCTGGTCCTCTCCCTATTCGTGTTCTCCAACTTCCATTTGATCGTACGGCACCCTATATTCTGGTTTTCCATTGCAATATGCCTCGCTGCGGCGGATGCAATCTCACCTGCACGTACGAAAGAGTCGCGACGGACAACTATTCGTGCTCAGGTCACCGCTTCCGGACACAGCTACTTATGATGTTTGGTATCGACTTATCCTAGCTCCGGGGGCACGTCGTATCCATATACCTTCATCTCATCTCGGATGTGGGGAATAACAGCTTTGAGACGTTCGGTATCGAGCCGCTTCCATTTTTCCTGGCGACCTGGATCGATCATCGCTTTCGCCTTACTCAAGATCTCCTCCGTAAAGTCCAGACTGCAGTGCTGGTAAATCCGACGTAAGCAAACGTCCGGCTCACTCACTAGGTGCTCGTACCGGAACCAGAGTACGCGATCTTTGCCAAGTCGTTCTAGATCTTCCCGTGCTTTCCGATTGCAGATAGCCCATTGGCGAGCTATCAGCACTAACCTTTCAAATTTCTTTAGATCAGCATCGAACCCTCTGTACCTGGGGCCATAAAAGGACATGTACTTCTCTTTTGTGAGGCGCCGCATTATCGCATAATTCAAGAAATCTCCAGTATAGTAGGGTAGCTGCGTCACTGGTGTACTTCTTAGCGTCCTTATGAGCCCGCGCCATTTCTTCCGCCCTTGCCACTTGAGCTCCATTGAACTGATGCACGAGAAAGGATTGCGAGTAATGTAGAGGTACGTAGCCTCGGGGAAAATGGCAGAAACATAGGGAACACGGAGAACATTCGAGGGCGTATTCTCAACAATTCGTCTTCCACCGTGAGCCTTCTGGTATCTCTTGAACCGAGCGCGGATGTAACGGACGACTCTCTCAGTTGCATCGCGCTCGTCGAACTCATCGTGCGGCCTTCGGGGATCAGCATAGAGCCATAATGTCCTTGGCTCGTACCAAGTCACGACAGATGCATGCAGTCCTATAAGATTTTGCGCCAGCGTTGTACCTGACCGGTAATTTCCAAAAAGGATAATAGGCGTCTGCAGCGTGCTGGTCATTGGAGCTGGTACTGCAATCAATGGAACGGTGGAATCATTGTAGTGACTGTCACAGTTGTCGCCATTCACTCCAATTGGTTGCTACAACATGCCTAAGACAAGGTAGTGTAGCACCGAAACCATCACACTTATTTGCAGTATGAGGGTCTTTTGTTGCTGTTAGATTTGCTTGTCATGATTTTGTTATTGCCGATCAGGAATTCTCCGGAGCTTGCATACGGCAATCACGTCAGAAAGAGAGAACAAGATGAAAGCCGTTATCCAGTGTGGTGGTCAGGGAACACGTTTGCGGCCCTACACGATGGTTCTTCCCAAGCCGCTTATGCCAGTTCAGTCTCAACCAGTGCTCGAGCTTTTACTAAAGTGGCTTCGCCGGAATGATCTGAGAGACATTTACATTACCACGGGCTATCTTGGGCATCTTATCAAGAGCTTTTGTGGGGATGGTCGGCGGTGGGATCTACGCATTCGATATACTGATGAGCAGACTCCACTGGGTACAGTCGGCCCGCTAAGTTTGTTGCGAGATGAATTGGACAGCACATTTCTTGTCATCAACGGCGACGTTCTCACCGACTTAAGCCTGAGCGCCTTTGCGAGATATCACCACAGCACGCGTGGCCTTCTAACGGTAGCGACGATTCACCGGCAAACCCGGATGGACTTTGGGATGATCGAGCAGCAGGGGGGGCGGATAACCAACTTCAAAGAGAAGCCGATCCTCACGAACTTGGTAAGTATGGGTGTTTACTGCATGGATCCCGCGCTTCTCCAGTACATACCATCTGGAGTTCCCTTTGGCATTGATGACCTTGTGCTGTGCCTGCTTCGTCGCAACCTTCCGGTCTACAGTTACATACACGAGGGGATTTGGCTTGACATTGGCCGAATAGACGATTTCCAAACCGCGCAGGAACTCGATTGGGACGTGCAAGCACCCGCATTCGAGCGGGTACATGCGGCTTGATCAGCAGATTAGTCCGGATCCGGAGCACGGGGAATGTTCGAGCGGATTTTGGTAACCGGACACAGCGGGTTTGCTGGTCACTGGGTCATTGAAGAGCTGCGGCGGCGCTTTCCAACTGCCGAAATTTATGGTGCAGCCCGTCGCCCTAAGGTTGGCGACAGAGAAAACTCGACATCGCACCACTGGTTGCAACTGGACCTACGCGATTGTAGCCAAATAAGGGAAGTCGTGGCAGCAGTGCGGCCAGATGCTGTCGTTCATTTGGCAGGTGTGAGGCTTGCACCTCTCGAAGAGCAGCTGGCCGTGAATGTTGCAGCGTGCGAGCATCTCTTAACAAGCCTGAACACCATCGTCCCCAAGGCACGTATCGTAGTTGTTGGTTCCGCTGCCGAATTGGGGCGAGCGGCTGATCGAGACGTGCCGCTTGATGAAGAGACCCTCTGCCAGCCGGTGGATGTCTACGGGGTAACGAAACTAGCGCAATCGGCGCTGGCCCGAAAACAGGCCCTGCGTGGGCAGGATATAGTGGTGATTCGGCCATTCAACCTGCTTGGGCCAGGGGTGCCGATTACGCTACTAGCTGGCCGTTGTGCAAGGTTGCTTCGGGATGCGGCTCGCGGCGACCCCAATACACTAGAGTTTGGACCGCTGGATACCCGGCGAGACTACATCGATGTGCGGGATTTCGCGCATGCCGTGGCGCTCGCACTAGAGAAAAGTCCGCCGGGAATGCTCTACCATATTGGCACAGGTGTGAGCCGCAGCGGTCACGATCTTGTTAAAACTCTCATAAAGCAGACCGGTCTAGACGTGACATATAAGACGACTCCGTCCACCGAAAAATCGCTCGTACCGTGGCAGACAGCCGACTGGCGAAGGGCCCGCCAGATGCTGGGGTGGCAACCGACGATGAGCTGGGACAATACAATTCGAGATATTTGGGAGTTCGCGCGGCCACGCAAAGCCGAGGCCGAACTATGCGATCCTCAATAGGGTGCTAATAGGGCTTGCTCCACTTTCGATCTGTCATGCCGAACAGTAATAGCCTTTCAGAAAAGTTGAGGCGAGTTCTGGATATCGCCGTTGCAAGCTCAGGGTTGCTGATTTTGAGTCCGTTGATGGCGTTTATTGCATTGGTAATTCTTTTAGAAACAGGTCGACCTGTTTTTTACACTCAAACTCGGATTGGCAAAGGCGGGAAAGAGTTTCGTATTTTCAAGTTTCGAAAATTTTATGCTAATAACGGTGATTCCGGTCCACTCTTGACGATACGTGGAGATTCTCGAATGACTCGGGTTGGCAAAGTTCTCGAGCGGACGAAGCTTGATGAGCTGCCGCAGTTTCTCAATGTCCTTCGTGGAGACATGGCAATGGTGGGCCCGCGTCCTGAGACGGCGGTCGCGATAGATCGTGTCTTTAGCAAGTACCGTGCACTGCTAAACTACAAACCCGGAATTTTCGGTCCTGCTCAGGTAGCCTTTCGAAATGCCGGTACGCTTTATCCGGAGCATATCGATCGCCATACCTTCTATCGCGAGGCAATTCTACCGCTGAAGGCGGCGCTTGATCTCGCATACTATCCGCGCCGCACTCTGCTTGGTGATCTAACCTGGATTATTCGCGGGATCTTGGTTGTGGTTGGGCTTTATCCGACAATTCGGAAGCTCCCACCGCTGCCCATTGCCACTCCCGGAGAGTAGCTGCAAAAGTCAAATCAGTTGAATAGCAGAATGCATTAGGAAGTGTCGATGACCGTCGAGTCTAGCCAGCGAGGAAACACGGTTGAGCTAACTCGCGGAGTCGTCTTTCATCAGCGCCGGGGCCTCATCGTCGAGCTGTTCGGGCCGCCTGCTTCCGGAAAGACGACGCTGACAATCGCACTCGAGAAGGCGCTCAAGGCGAGAGGCATCCCCGTTCTTGTGAAGGCGAGTCTGCGCCCCCGAGAAATTGCACAAGGCCCGTTTCGATCATTCATCGCATTGACTGCACCCCTGACCCGAGCATGGAAGATTCTTGCAGCTGTGGGAGGAGCTATCTCCGCTTCTACAGCGGATTCACTGGTGGCGGAAATGTTTCGAGTGTTTCCACCAAGAGACTTTCTCGCTTCCGTTCGAGCGCAACGCTATCTTCGAAATCTGTGTAGCTGCTGGGATGGTGCGCTTAAGTTAAGAAGTGTCATTGTATTCGATCAGGGTTTTATGAACGCATTGTGCTCGATGGCATTGTATTCTGGCCGTGTTGACCGACAGGTGTTGCGGCAGGGCGTTGCCCTTCTCCCCACTCCGGACGTTCTTGTTCGTGTCGACGCGCGGCGAGACGTTCTCGCAACTCGGCTTGCCAAGCGACGGCAGCAGCAAGGATCCATCGAGCGGCTCTTCGAACGAAGGATTGAGGCAGCATTACAACAAACGGAAATTTTCTCCTGGCTTGATAAGTTGCTAATTGAACAGGGTAGACCGTTTCTTGCCGTGAGTTGCCATGATAACAAAGAGCTCGAAGAAGCTGTTGAAACAATTATTGATGAACTGTTCAAGAGAAGAGAGCTCCCGCGTGAGTCCGCTCAGGAATAATCGACGGCCAATCCGTATCGTATTTGTGATCTCCCAAGCGTATGACATTGGCGGCGCTCACGTTCACGTGCGAGATTTGGCATGCACGCTACGCGAGCGAGGCTACGATGCGATCGTATTGGGTGGGGGCGAAGGAGCATTAGCCGCCCAGCTTAGTTCTCGGGGTATTCCCTTCTACAGCCTCCGCAATATGCATCGCAGCGTCGGCCCGATCGGAGGCATACGGGCGATCGTGGAAATTCGCGGATTGCTAAAGGAGTTGCGTCCTGACTTGGTGTCTACGCACTCGACAGCAGCGGGGTTGTTTGGACGTGTTGCTG
>QGVC01000397.1 GCA_003242645.1 Pseudomonadota bacterium | reverse complement strand
CATGCGCCCAGACCGCTCTCTCGTAAACAGCCCTGACGTCTGGATCTGATGCTGGTAAGTCGAGTGGAAACACGGGCCAGTTGATGCCGGCGACGTAGGCGACGCCAGCGATCCAGAGACAAGCGAGCACAATCAGGCTTTGAGCGGCCATTGATGATCCTCATTCGCGCGGGCTGGTTGCGCGGTCAGCAAATTGGGTCTGTTCATGGAGGGCCAACAGCTCGAAAAACGCGCGTGTTCGCTCAGGGTCGTGAAACTCCTCGAAGCGCGCGATCTTGTCGCCTTTAACTCGCGAGACATGCCGCAGCCGGCCTTCGTAAGTCAGTCCTGTCGCTTTATGCCGATAGTGGAAATGGACTTGCGAGTGAAATAATCTGCGCTTTGCGATGATCTGCACCGACCGGTACTCGAGAAAATCGAACTGATCCAGAATGATCTGAAGCTGCTGGCGCAGCTCGGCCTTGCCGTAGGATGGGCCTGCGAACGGGACGACGTCCCTCGGCAAATGATTGACGAACACAACATCGTCTGCAAAGCAGGCGAGAAACGCCTCGAAATCGCGTGCCCGCCACGACGCATACGCTGCCTCAAGCAGGGTACTTGAGTCGACTCGCATGGTATATCCCTCCCATGCGAGCATAGCTGCCAATCTGCCAGCTGACTACTGCCCTGGCCGACCAGTCTTTCTCGGCCGTCTGCGGCCGCGCTTGCGCTCCGCTTCGTCGGGCACGTCTATAACTTTGCTGGGCTTGGGGAGAGGCAATCCGCGCTCCGCATGGGGGCCCATCTCGTCGAGGGTCGGCTTGTGCGGGCCCCGGATGGCCTCGCCAAAGGCGCCGGCGCGCATGCGGGGATCGACCTTCGGGCTACGGGCCGGAATTGGCCGGTCCGTGCCCGGCCCCATGTCATCGAGCGAGGGCTTGTGGGGCCGCGATGTCGACTGCGCGAACGTCGGCTGGACGGGCTCGTACTCTCGCGAGATGCGTGAGCCGGAAGCGCTGCCTTTGTCTTTGGACGCACGGCCGTTCTTGCGCTCGCCTTCGGAGTTTCCGATGCGCTCCTCAAGCTCCGATTGGCGAGCCAAGGGATCATCGGCAATGGCGAGCTCCATCTCGCGCAGCCGCTTGATCTCGTCGCGCAGCCGCGCCGCTTCCTCGAATTCGAGATTGGCCGCGGCCTCGCGCATCCGCTTCTCGAGGTCCGCAATGACGGCCTCCAGATTATGCCCGACGTAGGCCTTGGCCTCCTCGGCGAGGCCAAGATCCACGGTCACGTGATCGCGCTCGTAGATGGAGGCCATCACGTCGGCGATGTTCTTGCGCACGCTTTCGGGCGTGATGCCGTTCGCTTCGTTCCACGCCTTTTGCTTCTCGCGACGGCGGTTGGTCTCGGCGATGGCGCGCTCGAGTGAGCCCGTCATCTGGTCCGCGTAGAGAATCACGCGGCCGTCCACATTCCGCGCTGCGCGGCCGATGGTCTGGATCAGTGAGGTCTCGGATCGCAGGAACCCTTCCTTATCCGCATCCAGAATGGCCACCAGCGCGCACTCAGGAATATCGAGCCCCTCGCGCAGCAGGTTGATGCCTACGAGAACATCGAACGCGCCAAGCCGCAGATCGCGAATGATCTCGATGCGCTCCAGGGTGTCGATGTCCGAGTGCATGTAGCGCACGCGGACGCCTTGCTCGTGCAAGTACTCGGTCAGGTCCTCGGCCATGCGCTTCGTGAGCACGGTCACGAGCGTCCGGTAGCCCGCACGCGTGACGCGCCGGATCTCGTCCAGCAGGTCGTCCACCTGGTTCTTCGCAGGCCGGACGATGACCTCCGGATCGGTGAGGCCCGTCGGGCGAATCACCTGCTCGACGAACACGCCCCCGGTCTGCTGTAGCTCCCACGACCCTGGTGTCGCCGACACGTAGATGGTCTGGGGCCGCATGGCGTCCCACTCCTCGAAGCGGAGCGGGCGGTTGTCCATGCAGGAGGGCAGGCGGAAGCCGTACTCCGCGAGCGTCGCCTTACGGCGGTAGTCGCCGCGGAACATGCCGCCGAGCTGCGGAATGGTGACGTGACTCTCGTCGACGAACACCAGCGCGTTATCCGGGAGATACTCGAACAGCGTCGGCGGCGGCTCGCCGGGTTTGCGGCCGGTTAGATAACGTGAATAGTTCTCGATGCCGGGACACGACCCCGTCGCCTCCAGCATCTCCATGTCGAACAGGGTGCGCTGCTCGAGGCGCTGGGCTTCGAGGTATCTGCCTGCCGCATACAACTCATCCAGCCGCTGCTTCAGCTCCTCCTTGATGGCCTTGATGGCCTGCTGCAGCGTCGGCTTCGGCGTGACGTAGTGCGAGTTGGCGTAGACCTTGACCAGCTTGAACTCGTCCGTCTTCTGCCCCGTCAGCGGGTCGAACTCGGTGATGCTTTCGATCTCGTCGCCGAAGAACGAGAAGCGCCAGGCACGGTCCTCCAAGTGGGCTGGGAAAAGCTCGACCGTATCGCCGCGCACGCGGAACGTGCCGCGGATGAAGTTCTGGTCGCTGCGCCGGTACTGGAGGGCGACAAGGTCCGCCAGGAACTGGCGCTGATCCAACCGCTCGCCGACCCGCACCGTGAACGTCATAGCGGTGTAGGTCTCGACCGAGCCGATACCGTAGATGCACGACACGGACGCGACGATGATGACGTCGTCCCGCTCGAGCAGGGCGCGCGTCGCGGCGTGCCGCATCCGGTCGATCTGCTCGTTGATCGAACTCTCCTTCTCTATGTACGTGTCCGTCCGCGGGACGTAGGCCTCCGGCTGGTAGTAATCGTAATAGCTGACGAAGTACTCGACCGCGTTCTCCGGGAAAAAGCTCTTGAACTCCCCGTAGAGCTGGGCCGCCAACGTCTTGTTCGGCGCTAGGATCAGTGCCGGGCGCTGGGTCCGGGCGATGACGTTGGCCATAGTGAAGGTTTTGCCCGAGCCGGTGACGCCGAGCAGCACCTGGTCCCGCTCGTGCCGATTGATGCCGGCCACCAGCTCCTCGATGGCCTGCGGCTGGTCCCCTTTCGGCTCGAAGTCCGACACAAGGCGGAAGGGGATGCCGCCTTCTGATTTCTCCGGCCTCGGCGGCCGGTGCGGCCGGAAGACCGGCATGGCCCCCGACACGAGCGGATGGTTGGCCATCATCGGCTCGCGCGAGAGCAGCTCCCAGCCCTTTTTCGTGCGTTGCTCGGGGCGCGCGAGCAGGGCCTCCAGGACGGCGGTCATGCTATCGCCGCTCTCCGAGCGACTGCTGGAGTAGCGGAGGGCGGGCAAAACGCGGTTCTTGC
>QGVC01000054.1 GCA_003242645.1 Pseudomonadota bacterium | reverse complement strand
CAGGGCTTTGAGCGAGGCGGCTTTGGCCAAAATTCCTCACGTCGAGGTGGTTCGGACCGCCGACGGCATCCTGATCAGCCTAACAGATGAGTTCGACTTCGGAATGTTTGCGATCGCATCCGCCGAGCCGCGGCCGGAGCTGATCGTCATCATGGAGAAAATCGCCCGGGTGCTGAAAGATTATCCTGGACGGCTCATCGTGCGTGGCCACACCGACGGGAGGCCGTTCCGAACCCAAACTTACGATAATTGGCGCCTCTCCACCGCCCGCGCCCATATGGCTTATCTCCTGCTGACGCGCGGGGGCGTGGATGAGCGGCGGTTCGAACGCATCGAGGGGCACGCTGACCGGAGCCTCAGGGTCGCCCACGATCCGGAAGCGGCGCAAAACCGCCGAATCGAAATTCTCCTCCGGAGTGAGGAGCAATCGTGAGCCGGCTCAAAGGAATAGTTTTTATCCTGGTGCTCCTGCTGGCAGCCGCAATGGCACCCCATGCAGCAGGAAGCACCAAAGCGCCGTTCGAGTTGATACGTGAGCTACGAAATCTCCAGGATGCCCTCGCGCAAGGAGATTTAATCGACCATAAGGCTCAGCAGGAATTGATGGCAAAGCTTCGGGCGCAGTTGGCCGCTGTCGATCCGGAAGTTTGGAGGGAGCCGCGCAATCTGCGCGCTGTCGCCCTATATGGGTTCAGCGGCGGCGACCCCAGTATTCTGCGCCGGATATCAAGTCTCAATGGTCTACCTAAGCCTGAGGCCGAACTGGCACGAGCGGCGCTCGCCTACTCCGAAGGTCGCAACGAGGAGGCGCGAGAAATTCTCCTTGGTATGGACGCCCGAAAGAGTGACCCGATTACTGCCGGCACGCTCGCCCTCGTGCAGGCGGCATTAATCGATAAATCAGCTCCTGACAAAGCACTAGTCTATCTGGACCAAGCCAGACTTCTGTCTCCAGGCACCTTGATCGAAGAATCGGCTTTGCGGCGGCAAGTCTTGCTCCTGATATCTGTCGGCCGCCTCGATGAAATTGATCGCTTGTTGAGAAGATATGTCCGGCAGTTCGGAAAATCCTACTATGCCGGCGCATTCTGGCGGCAATTATCAGCCGAAATTGCCAGCGGTGAGTATTGGGATGATCCAGGCCGAATGGCGACGCTAGAGGTACTTCTTGCAACATTCGATAGGAACGACAGGCGGCACGTTTGTGAACTCTTAGCTCAGGAGGGGATCGCTCGGGGCAACATTGAGCTTGTGCGATTCGCTGCTTCACTCTTGCTACAAATGGCGAAACCAGGCGACGCTGCCGCACCGCGGGCGCAGCTTTACGAAGCAGCGGTGCTCATTGTGACCGACGAGTACGAGCGCGGCTACGCCGCATTGACCCAGCTCGGGCGTGAAGCGCTCGATAGAGAAGATGCCGAGCTTCTCGACGCCGCGATTTCCTTAGCTCGTGACATCCGCCGCGAGCCTGCGGTTGCCCCTAATCCTAGAAACTTGGAGCAAAGCGCCGCCGACGATGATCGATTAAGGGCGCTGTCCAGCATCGGAGCCGACACCATGGAGCGCGCGCGAACTCTGGCGGCGAGCGTCGATGCGCTGGTAAGCGGGGGAAAGCGATGAACCGAATGGGAGACTTTACCGACAGCGCCTTGGCCCGGGCTGAGGTGCCGAGGGTACGTACACCGAAATTTGACCGCCCAATTCAGGGGAAGAGTACGATTTCCGAGGTTTTCTCTGACCACCTTGATGCCTTGGAAGCGAAAGCGGCTGTGCTCGCGAACGAAGCTGAGCCCCCCAGTGATGCGGAAAAGGCTTTCGGCGCAGAAAAGGAAGGCGCGGCTGACGAAGTTGAGTCTGCTTCACGCGTGAATGATGCAGCCGAGATGGGGCTGGTAGCTCGGAGGTTTTCGCACTTGTTCGAAATTGGCGTGAAAAATGACAGGGCCGCTGAGCAGTCATTAGAGGCAGATGCAGACGAAAGTGTCCTCACCCGACCGACAGCGAACGGATCGGAGACCAGGCCTGCGGTTCCCTTACGCATTGACCGGGCCCCAATTTCTTTTGGGGCGTCACCATTGAAAGCTGCAGATAACAACAGCGCGACGGAGCGACGCCCCGCGTGGACGAATGGCAGATTAAGTACGCCAACAGATGTTGCCCTTGCGAACGGCATCACGCTCGAAACAGCTCAAACTGGGCTTGATCGTACATCAACGCTGAGCCAGACGCAGTTGGCCACGAATGCTACGCCGCGACACCAGCCCGCTCAGCCAGTGTCCCATCAGCCAACGGCCAGCGATGGCGCTAAGCCGGTCCTTAACTCAGCTGATATGCAGCCGTTGGATAGGCTGATCACCGTTGTTCGGCAGGAGACGCACGCTCCGCCGGCCGTGCATCTCTCTCCCACTGCGCAAGTTGCCAATGCTCTGATAACCGGCATTGAAGCACCGGAAACGTCGCGGCTCGCCCAGTCCGCCGGTGAGCCAATGCCGACCCTCCCCACGACCAGCGGCGTGGTGCGGGTGCTACAGATTGAACTCGAGCCCCCAGAGCTTGGCACTGTCAGTATCCGGCTGAAGCTCGAGTCGCAGGCGCTCGAGTTGCGCATCAGTGCTGATCAAGCCGGCACGGCGGATCTCATCCGCAGGGATCAAAGCGTGCTCACGCGCCTGCTGCAGTCGGCCGGGTATAATGTCGAGACGCTGTCGGTCTACGTTGCGGAGCCTGACCGAAGCACCATGTCAAGCGGTCAATCGGCGCAGCAAGGCTCGCAAGGAACGCCACAGCAGACCACATCTTATACGTCATCGGGCGGTGGTCAGCCCGAGGAAAGGTCCGGCGAAGATCACCGCCCGATTCGGCAAGATCGCGCCGAGGGCAGCGTGACGGCAGAATCCTCGAACGACCGCCCGAGCGTCGGCGCGTCGGACCGAATTAGCATTTACGTTTAGGCAATTTGATATTCCGCCCCGCGGACGCGAGTGCTCAACTGCATCGCCCGCGACAGAGCTTGACTTTCATGTCGCAGGGGCCAGATTAACAGTATGTTGAGCAATCTGATCCATCGCGCGTCCATCATGCGCCGGCTGCATCCGATCGCAGGATAGCGGCCCCAGCTCGGCAATCGTGCGCGCCCGAGCCTGGGGCGCTCCCGACACGCACGACAGTTTCACCAGACAGCATGGCCCGAGCCGTGCTGTCGCGGCGCACAAGATGCATTTCCAGAGTTCTTCACGGAAGAGGCAATGGGCCTCGAAGCGCAATGGGTGAGCCTATGAAAGTCAGAGACTACCCAGAAATGCCAGAGATCGTCGTGAGCCAGGTCGATCAGCAGCGGCTCACTGTGCTCGCCATGGATGCGCTGAACCGTGCTCCGGACGTGGCGACGGAGCTTATCGCAGAGATGGAGCGTGCGCGCGTCGTTGAGGAGGTGCCGCCTTCCGTCGTGCAGATGGGCTCGATCGTCACATATCGGGATGACGAAAATCGCGAACGGCGAGTGCAGCTGGTGTTCCCCGGCCAGGCGGATATTGGCGCGGGCAAGATTTCGATCCTCACGCCCATTGGAACTGCCCTCATTGGTCTTTCGGAGGGCCAGTCGATCGCTTGGACGGCGCGCGACGGTAAGGTCCGCCATTTGACCGTTCTCAAGGTCGAGAATCCGCCGAAGGAGGAAGACCGCGACGGCTCCAACGGCGAGTAAGCGATCTCGCTTATTCCGCGGCCCTGCGGGCGTGCGCTTGCTTCGCTAGAGGCGGGGAGTCGGTCGTGCATTGGGCGACCGCCTAGATCCGCGCTGATCGTGGTGTCCTGAGGGCCGCCTCCCACCCCTGACATCAATCTTCCGTCAGTGCAGTGACGGCCTCGATGAGTCGTGCCATCGGGTACGTCGCGATGGCCGGCGGCGGAAATAGTTGCTGCTTAAACCATACGGAGCGCAGCTCACCGCCTGGCCATCAAATCGCAAGCTTAGCTGGAACCGGAATGAGGGGAAGTGATGTCAGGATTGGAATTATGGTGGAGCCGAGGGGAATCGAACCCCTGACCTCGTGAATGCCATTCACGCGCTCTCCCAACTGAGCTACGGCCCCGACCGTTGGGATTTCGATGGGGGGCGGAATTCACCGCCCCATTCTAGAAGCGCCTCAATAGGCTGCCGGATCGAAAACTGCAAGCCCTTCGTTGATCTGGGAGGATGAGGCTTGGCGCTGGTTGCTCCTTGAGCGATCAGCGCTCCTCGTCGTCATCCTCGCCAACCGGACCGAGAATGTCGGTCACATCGCCGTCTTCCTCATCCTCGGGTTCAATGAACGGCTCTTCCTCGTCTCCCACCAGCGCTTCGTCCGCTTCCTCCAGATCGGCCAGATCCTCGTCGCCTTCGGGCAGCGGCAGATCCTCAATCAGGGCCTCCTCATCGCCCACCAGCTCAGGGCTTACGGCCTTGCGGACTGCCTGCTCCTCCTCGACCTCCTCCAACTGAGGCGCAGTCGCGAGCTTGTACACCGTCTGGCAGATCGGACATACGATCGGATCCCGGTTCAGATCATAGAAGCGGGCGCCGCATTCCGGGTTCTGGCAGGTGCGCTTGGTCCCGCGCGCTTCCTTCGTTGCCATCTCGATTCCTCAACGTCCTCATCGCAAAATTCAGGTGCGTCTGCCATGTGTGGCAGACCATGTCAAAAGTAATTGGCAGCCTCTGTCCCCTTGCCGCGGTTGACAGCTCCGGCCCGCCCAGTCTCTATCTGCCAGCGAGCCCGCCGGGGACTGCGCGCCGGCGCAATCGAAGCACTTCACGGCCGATATCTCTTATATGACAGCTTCCCTTTCCCGACCGCTTACTGCTTCCTCGGCAGCCCCGCTCCGTGGCACTTGCCGCGTGCCTGGCGACAAGTCGATTTCGCATCGGGCACTTATCCTTGGCGCCTTGGCGACCGGCCGCACACGCGTAACCAATCTGCTCGAATCCGCAGATGTGCTCAATACAGCGAAGGCTGTCACGGCCCTTGGCGCTCCGGCCCGCAAATCGGGCGACGTGTGGGAGATATTGGGCCGGGGTGTCGGGGGCCTCAGCCAACCTTCCGAGCCGCTCGACTTCGGCAACTCTGGAACCGGCGCGCGGCTCATGATGGGTGTCATCGCCGGACATCCCATCACCGTTCGGCTCGTTGGCGATGCATCCTTGTCCCGTCGGCCCATGGGCCGGGTCTTGCGACCGCTGCAGCAGATGGGGCTGCAGGTGCTGGAAAACAAGGATACCCTGCCGCTCACCATCCGCGGCACGAGCGACCTCGTGCCGATCGAGTATGAGCTGCCTGTGCCCTCGGCCCAGGTTAAGAGCGCCATCCTTCTCGCAGGGCTCGCCGCGCGAGGCGAGACGACCGTCATCGAGAAAGAGCCGACGCGGGACCACACGGAGCGGATGCTCCGTTACTTCGGCGCCGAAATCCGCTCGGTTGCGGAGAACGGCCGCACACGCATCACCGTCAAAGGTCACGCCGAGCTTGAAGGACGAGACGTCGTGGTGCCGGGCGATCCGAGCTCGGCTGCCTTCATTACAGCAGCGGCGCTTATCGTCCCTGGGTCCGAAGTGACGATCGAGGGCGTTTTGGTCAACCCTACCCGGACCGGATTTTACCTGACGCTGCAGGAGATGGGTGCCGACGTCGAATTCCTCAACACGCGGGAGGAGGGCGGCGAGCCTGTCGCAGACATTCGCGTGCGAACGTCAAGTCTTACCGGCGTGCGGGTCCCAGCAGAACGGGCGCCCAGCATGATCGACGAATACCCGATCCTTGCCGTGGTGGCCGCGTTCGCGCGCGGGCGCACGGAGATGCTTGGTCTGGCCGAGCTGAAGGTCAAGGAAAGCGACCGGCTGGCGGCCACGGCGGCTGGACTGACGGCAAATGGTGTCAATGCAATCGCAGAAGGGGACACCCTCATAATCGAGGGCACAGGCGCGGTGCCGAGAGGCGGTGGAACCGTCGCGACGCACCTCGACCACCGCATCGCCATGGCCTTCCTCACGATGGGACTTGCCAGCAAGGAGCCGGTCACGGTGGATGATGCGTCCATGATCGCGACGAGCTTCCCCGAGTTTCGGGAGCTGATGGAGGGATTGGGCGCACGCTTCGCGTGACCCAGAGCTGACAAAGTCGGTGAAGATCGGCCAAGGAATCGAGGGACTTCAGCGCGAGGTGACCCGCATGGCTGTAGTTTGCGAGCGAGTCGATGCCAGGCGAACGGGAGCGGCATGATCATCGCCATCGACGGACCGGCGGCTTCAGGAAAAGGCACGCTTGGCAAGCTCATTGCCGAGCATTTCGGATTTGCTCACCTCGACACGGGGCTCCTTTATCGGGCTGTGGCCCGCGATGTGCTGGCGCGCGGTGCGGCGCTCGATGACGAGCAGGTCGCGGTGGAATGCGCTCGGTCGCTTGACCCCGAGACCTTGTCGGACCCGACCCTCCGCCAGGCGGACATCGGTGAGGCCGCGTCAATTGTGGCTCGCATCCAGCGGGTCCGAGAGGCGCTGCTGGACTTTCAGCGCGAGTTCGCGCGGCGCAAGCCTGGAGCCGTGCTCGACGGGCGGGATATCGGCACCGTGGTATGTCCCGACGCGGATGTCAAAATATTCGTGACCGCTTTGCCCGAGGTCCGTGCCCGGCGGCGTTATCTTGAACGCAAGTCTCAAGGCGACGATGTAACTTACGAAGAAGTGCTGGAAATGATACGTCAGCGCGACGAGCGCGACACCAATCGCGCGAGCGCACCGATGCGGCCCGCCGAAGACGCCGTATTGCTCGATACCACCAACTTGGATATAGAAGCGGCGTTCGATGCCGCCGTCGGACTGATCAAGAGGAAGATCGGCCAATAGGGTGCGCCAGTGGCCGCGCCCCTAATCCCATTGGTGGGCAGACCCCTCTGCCGGTGGCTCGCGAAAAATCAACGCTTCGGAATTTGCGCGCTGGTTGCCTCCAGCCGGGTATGGCGCTGCGCCGGCCCGCACGCCGCAATGCACGATTTTGGACAAACCGGTGGGTTCTTCCCGCCAATGAAGTTGAAGGAAACTGAATGAGCACACCTCAAGTCTCGAAAGAGCTGACGCCATCCCGCGAAGAATTCGCGGCCATGTTGGACGAGACGCTTGCCGAAGATGTCAGCTACGAGGGCAACGTCGTCCGCGGCAAGGTCGTCGCCATCGAGAAGGACATGGCGGTCATCGATGTCGGCCTGAAGGTGGAGGGCCGCGTCCCGCTGAAGGAGTTCGCTGCGCCTGGCAAGCCGGCCGACTTGAAGGTCGGTGACGAGGTCGAGGTCTACCTGGAGCGCATTGAGAACGCGCTGGGCGAGGCGGTGTTGAGCCGCGAGAAGGCCCGCCGCGAGGAAAGCTGGAACCGCCTCGAGCAGCAGTTCGAGCGGGGCGAGAAGGTCACCGGCGTCATCTTCAACAAGGTGAAGGGCGGCTTCACGGTCGATCTCGACGGCGCCGTCGCGTTCTTGCCGGGCAGCCAGGTGGACATCCGGCCTGTGCGCGACATTGGCCCGCTGATGCACCAGCCGTTGCAGTTCCAGATCCTCAAGATGGATCGCCGGCGCGGCAATATCGTCGTCTCCCGCCGCTCGGTGCTGGAGGAGACCCGGGCCGAGCAGCGCGCCGACATCGTGTCGAAGCTGGAGGAGGGCCAGGTCATCGAAGGCGTGGTCAAGAACATCACCGACTACGGTGCGTTCATCGACCTCGGCGGCATCGACGGCCTGCTCCATGTCACAGACATGGCCTGGCGTCGTGTCAATCACCCCTCCGAGATCGTCAATGTCGGCGACACGGTGAAAGTGCAAATCATCCGCATCAATCCGGAGACGCAGCGCATCAGCCTCGGCATGAAGCAGCTGCAGGCTGATCCGTGGGAGGGCATCGAGGCCAAGTACCCAGTCGGCGCGCGGTTCAAGGGCGTGGTCACGAACATCGCCGACTATGGTGCCTTCGTGGAGTTGGAGCCTGGAGTAGAGGGCCTGATCCACGTCTCCGAGATGAGCTGGACCAAGAAGAACGTCCACCCCGGCAAGATCGTCTCGACCAGCCAGGAGGTGGAGGTCCAGGTCCTCGAGGTCGATGCCCAAAAGCGGAGGATCAGCCTGGGTCTCAAGCAGACGCAGGAGAACCCGTGGGAGGCCTTCCTGGCCAATCACCCGAAGGGATCGGTGGTCGAAGGGCCGATCCGCAACATCACAGAGTTCGGGCTGTTCATCGGCCTTGAGGGCGGCGTCGATGGCATGGTTCACCTCTCGGATCTCGACTGGAACCGCCCGGGCGAGGAGGTCATCAAGGAGTACAAGAAGGGTGACGTGGTCAAGGCGGTGGTCCTCGACGTGGACCCGTCCAAGGAGCGCATCTCGCTTGGCATCAAGCAGCTCCAGGGTGACCCGCTCGATGTGATCAGTCGCTACAAGAAGGGCGACCCGGTCACCTGCGAGGTGGTCGCTGTTCAGGACAACGGCATCGAGGTGAAGCTCGTCGGGACCGACGTCACGACCTTCATCAAGCGCTCCGACCTGTCGCGCGACCGGGCCGAGCAGCGGCCGGAGCGGTTCAACATCGGCGATAAGGTCGATGCCGCGGTCGTCAACGTCGACAAGACGAACCGCAAGATCTCGGTCTCGATCAAGCAGCTTGAGCTGGCCGAGGAGAAGCAGGCGGTGGCCCAGTATGGCTCAACCGACTCGGGTGCCTCGCTCGGCGAAATCTTCAAGGCGGCCATCAAGAAGCGCGAGGACGAGGCCAAGGAAGAGGAATCCAAAGAGTAGACAGCCTCTAGTCTATCAATTGAAGGAGCGCGGCTCATGCTGGTAGCCGCGCTCCTTACGTTTCGGCCACACGAACATTGAATGGCGCGACGCAGCGGCCTAGTTTCTAGCCAGCCGTGTAATCGAATTGGCCGCCCGATGGTGGCACGGGAAGCAGCATGAGCCTCGACACTGAGACCATTCTCGATCGCCGCCGCGTAAGGCGCCAGCTTTCATTCTGGCGCGTGCTGGCGGTGATTGCTCTCACGCTCGCAGCCGGCGCCCTCCTTGTCTCAAGCGAGAGCGGACTCCTCGATCGCCGGCAAATTGCCCGTGTGTCGCTCGAGGGGATGATCACAGAGGATCGTGACTTCCTGAAGCTGCTCGACCGTATCGGCGAAGCCGAGAATGTCGCCGGGGTCATCGTCTACGTCAACAGTCCCGGCGGGACAACCACGGGCGGAGAGGCAATCTATTCCGCGCTCCGCCGACTCTCAGAAAAGAAGCCGGTCGTTGCGCAGTTTGGAACCGTGGCCGCATCGGCGGCCTATATCGCCGGGCTTGGGACGGATTACATCGTGGCACGCGGCAACACCATCACCGGGTCGATCGGTGTCGTCATGCAATGGCCGGAGATATCCGGTTTTTTGGACAAGATCGGCGTAAAGGTCAACGAGGTCAAAAGCGGCCCGCTGAAATCCAATCCTTCGCCTTTCCAACCTCTCGACGAGACGGGCCGTGCCCTCGCGGAGAGCATGATCGCAGAGAGTCATCAGTGGTTTCTCGACCTCGTTCGTACCCGGCGGCAGGTCACCACCAGCAGCATACCGGGGCTGGAGCAGGGACGGGTCTTCTCCGGCCGCGAGGCGCTACAACACAAGCTCATCGACGAGATCGGCGGCGAGCCGGAGGCCATACGCTGGCTTGAAGGGCGGGGCGTCGAGAAGGGCCTCAAGGTTGTGGACTGGAAGGAGCGCAGCGGAACGGGCTGGGGGCTCGGCAGCATAGCCGGCTTGGCACGCTATCTGGGCGGCGATCTCATGGCCGAGCTGACGGCGTTGCTCACACGCGATCGGACGCTTGGGGCTTTCCGCCTTGACGGGCTTGTGTCGGTTTGGCAACCTTCCGAAAACTGATTATAATACAAGCACTTTTGCCGTCGGAGCGTGTCGTGATCAAGTCTGAGCTCATCCAAAGGATTGCCGCAGCCAACCCTCATCTCTACCACCGCGACGTGGAGCGGATCGTCAACGTCATCTTCGATGAGATCGTCAACGCGTTGGCGCGGGGAGACCGCGTTGAGCTCAGGGGTTTCGGCGCATTCACGGTGAAGTACAGAGCGCCGCGGATCGGGCGCAACCCGCGGACGGGGGCGCCAGTGGCCGTCGAAGAGAAGTACGTGCCGTTCTTCAAAACGGGCAAGGAGTTGCGCGAGCGCATCAACCGGCCCACTTCGGGCTGAGGCTTTCGGATTGAGCGACGCCTGGCCGGGAAGGAACTCATTGTGATCGGTCGAATTCTGGGGCTGCTGTTCGGCTTCGTGGCCGCCGTTTTCCTCGTGACGTTGGCGGTGGCCAATCGCCATACGGTCCGGCTTGTGCTCGACCCGTTCAATCCTGTCGACCCGATCGTGGCTTTAGAGCTGCCCTTTTACGCTTACCTTTTTGCGATGCTCATCGTGGGGGTCATTTTGGGGGGCATCGCAACGTGGTTCAGCCAGAGCCGCTGGCGCCGGTTGGCCCGCAACCGCGGGCAAGATGCAGCGCGCTGGCGGGCGGAGGCGGAACGCTTGATGCGCGAGCGTGATGCGCTGGTCGCTCAGCAGAAGTCTGCTTCGCAGTCGTACGAAAAGAGGCACCTCGCCCTGGCGGGCCACTGATACTGGACGTCACCCATGCGCTTCATAGACGCGGCTGCGGTCGAGAAGGCGCTGGCATACCCTCAGCTCGTCGATGTGCTCGAGGAAGCGTTTCGCACGGGTGCGATCGCCCCACCGCGACACCATCATACGATCAAGCTGGAAGGCCGCCCCGACGCCACGCTGCTGCTGATGCCGGCTTGGACGAGCTCGGCGCCGGGAGCGGAGACGGCTGGCCGATATATCGGGATCAAGCAAGTTACTGTTTTTCCTGACAATTCCCGCCTCGGCAAGCCGGCCATCTATGGGGCCTACCTTCTCCTTTCCTCAGAAACGGGTGAGCCGTTGGCCCTGATCGATGCGCCGAAGCTCACCGTGTGGAGGACGGCTGCGGCCTCAGCGCTGGCGGCGCGTTTTCTGGCTCGACCGGATGCCGCCCGGATGCTGATGGTGGGCGCGGGTGCGCTCGCACCCTATCTGGTTCGGGCCCATGCCTCGGTGCGGCCCATCCGCGAGGTCATGCTGTGGAACAGAACACGCTCCAAAGCAGAGGCCCTGCAACGGGAGCTCGCGAGCTCCGGGCTGGTTCTCTCGGTCGTCGATGACCTCGAGGAAGCTGCGCGGGCTGCCGATCTTATCTCGACTGCGACTATATCCTCGGAACCGCTGATACGTGGTGCCTGGCTGAAGCCCGGTTGCCACCTCGACTGCGTGGGCGCCTATCGGCCGGACATGCGGGAGACGGATGACGAGGTGGTCCGGAGGGCACGAATTTGGGTCGACACGTTCGCGGGTGGATTGAGCGAGGCGGGTGACGTCGTCATGCCTCTGAAGGCGGGCGTCATTCGCGAAAGCGACATTCAGGGGGACCTATTCGGTCTGGCTCGTGGAACTGCGCCGCGCCGGAGTTCAGCCGACGAGATCACGATGTTCAAATCCGTAGGCGCGTCCATCGAGGATTTGGCGGCCGCGGTGGCCGTCTACGAAAAGGTTGAGGCTTCGGCATAGCGGGCGCGCAGGAGATCTCCGCAGGGCTGCGGGGATGGGTCAAGTTGCGTTTCCTCTCCGCTCGGTGCACATAGCGGAAGACCCCATTGGGGGTGAGGCGCGACTGCCGCAGGCGTGCGCCCGGGCAGGCAAACGAAATGGCAATCAAGGTCAAAATTTGCGGGCTTAGAACTGAGGACACGGTCGCTGCGGCGCTCGCGTCGGGTGCCGACTATGTGGGCCTCGTCTTCTATCCGCCCAGTCCGCGTTATCTCTCGCCCGAAGATGCCGCCAAGCTGGCGCAACTTGTGCGCGGGCGTGCCCAGGTCGTTGCCCTGGTTGTCGATCCGGACGATTCGCTCCTGGAAGACGTGATTCGGAAGGTCGAGCCAGACCTGATACAACTCCACGGGAAGGAGTCACCTGAGCGCGCGGCCGCTATCCGCAAGACGTTCGGGCGGCCCGTGATGAAGGCGATCAGTGTTGAAACCAAAGCGGATGCTGATCGCGCGCTCGCCTACCGGGATATGGTCGATTTGTTCCTCTTCGACGCAAAGGCGCCGCGCGATGTGGCTGGCGCGCTTCCGGGAGGTAATGGCATCGCATTCGACTGGCGTGCGCTCGATGGGGTGAGGAGCGAGGTTCGATTCATGCTGTCGGGCGGCCTCAATCCCGAGAATGTGGCCGAGGCAATTAGGCTGACGACGCCGGAAGGGGTGGACGTTTCGTCGGGCGTCGAGGTGCGGCCAGGTGAGAAAGATCCGATCTTGATTGAGAAATTCATAGCCGCGGCCAAAGGCGCCTCCGACAGGCGCACGCCGAACTGGAGCTGAAGGATTTACGCGCATGAGTGGCGAATTGAGAGCGACTGCCGGCTCGGAGCCCAACAGCTACCGAATGGGACCGGACGAGCATGGATTTTTCGGCCAGTTCGGCGGCCGGTTCGTGGCCGAGACGTTGATGCCGCTAATTCTGGAGCTCGAGGAGGCGTACAACGAGGCCAAGAACGATCCGGAATTCCAGGCCGAGCTGAAGTTCCTCCACACACATTATGCCGGTCGACCTTCGCCGCTTTATCACGCGGAACGCCTCACGGCGTATTTGCGTGAGGTGGCCGCATCCAAAGGCGGCAAGGGCGGCGCGAAGATCTACTTCAAGCGCGACGAGCTCAATCACACCGGCAGCCACAAGATCAACAACTGCCTCGGCCAGATCCTCCTGGCTCGTCGCATGGGGAAGACCCGCATCATCGCCGAAACGGGCGCTGGTCAACATGGTGTGGCCGTAGCGACCGTCTGCGCGCGCTATGGATTGCCGTGCGAGATTTTCATGGGCGCCACAGACGTGGAACGGCAGAAGCCCAATGTGTTCCGCATGAAGCTGCTTGGCGCCAAGGTGAATGCGGTGACCGCTGGAGCCGGCACGCTGAAGGACGCCATGAATGAAGCGCTGCGGGACTGGGTCACCAACGTCAAGAATACGTACTACATCATAGGGACCGCGGCGGGGCCGCACCCCTACCCGGCAATGGTCCGCGACTTCCAGTCGGTCATCGGCAATGAAGTTCGTGAGCAGATGATGGAGGCGGAGGGCCGGTTACCGGATACGCTGGTGGCGTGCATCGGCGGCGGCTCGAATGCGATCGGCCTGTTCCATCCGTTCCTCGACGACAAGGACGTCAAGATTTACGGCGTCGAAGCGGGAGGACATGGACTGGATGTGCCTAATGGCCACTGCGCGTCGATGACCGGCGGCAGGCCCGGCGTGCTTCATGGCAACCGCACATACCTGCTGCAGAACGAGGACGGGCAGATCCTTGAGGGTCACTCCATCTCGGCTGGACTCGACTACCCCGGCGTGGGGCCGGAGCACTCCTGGCTCAAGGAAACGGGGCGGGTCACGTACGTGGCTGTGACCGACAAGGAGGCGTTGGAAGCCTTCCAGCTCTGCACGCGGCTCGAAGGCATCATACCGGCGCTGGAGCCAGCTCACGCGCTTGCATGGGTCTGCAAGCTTGCCCCAACACTGCCGCAAAGTGATCTTCTGGTCATGAACATGTGTGGACGCGGCGACAAAGATATTTTCACGGTGGCCGAGCATCTCGGCATGAAGATGTGAAGCAAAGAGGCGGGGATACTTCGGAATGACTTTTGAAACTCGCATCGACCGCCGCTTTGCTGCACTAAAGCGTGAGGGCCGGAGCGCGCTTGTCACGTTCATTACCGCCGGTGATCCAGACTACGACACGAGTGCGAAGATCCTGGCGGGTCTGCCTGAGGCCGGGGCGGATATCATTGAGCTTGGAATGCCTTTCTCCGACCCGATGGCTGACGGGCCGGTGATCCAAGCC
>QGVC01000396.1 GCA_003242645.1 Pseudomonadota bacterium | reverse complement strand
GTCCAGATACTTCTGGCCGTTCGGGACAGACTGGATCCACTCGTCAACAGCCGGCTGAGTGGCCTTACGCAATTCGTCAATCACTTCAGGGGGAAGTCGATGGACCTTCACGCCCTTGGCCTCATACTGAGCGATTGCGTCAGTAATGAACGCTCCGACGCGCTCGAATTGCTCCTTATCGCGCTGTGCTGCTGCCTCCTTGATGATCGCCTGGAGGTCTTCCGGTAGGCTGTCCCATTTCTTTCGATTGATCGCCAGAATCGACGTATCGATCGCGAAGGTCGCCAGCGTGATGTGCTTCGTCACCTCGAACAAGCTACGGCCGATACCCGTCAGCAGGGGGCGTGGCGTTGCGTCAATCACACCTCTATCGAACGACAGGTAGAGATCTGCCGACGACATCGTGGTTGGAGAGCCGCCGAGGAGCTGGATCGCACGAGCGTCCGCAGCCCCAGTCGTCGCCCAGATCTTCCCCTTGAAATCGTCCAGCTTGAGGATCGGGTCGCGGCGGCTGTAGAATTCATAAGGGTCCCACGGAGCCAGCCCTAGCACGACGACGTTGTGCTTCTCGCGGAGCTCTTCCGCAATACCGAGGTCGATGAGACCTGCCTTCAGCGCCCGTTCCATATGTGCGGTGTCTTCGAACAGGAACGGCAGGGTGAAGATGCCCAGGGCCGGAATGGTGCCGCTGGGATACGTCCCGGTCATATTCGTGATGTCGATATTGCCACGGCTGACCGCCTGAAGCTCCTCATACCCACCGAAGAGCTGGCCGGAGTGGAAAACCTTGATCTTCACTCGGCCTTCGCTCTTCTCCTCCACCGTTTTCACGAAGTTCTCGATCGGCTTCCAAACGTACTCGTAAGCCGGCGGGAGGTACGTCGAGAAGGTCAGCTCGAATGTCTCCGCGGCTGCGGCGCTTGGTACTCGGGCTAAGCCGAGTGCAGCAGCTAACGCAATTCCGAAACCCCAAATCTTCTTCATTTCGAGTCCCTTGATCAGAAACTGGCGCGAGTTCTCACTCTGCTTTCGTTTTATTGACGAGCTCGAGGTACTTTTCGCCATTTGGGATGGACTTCATCCACTCGTCGATTGCGGGGCGGGTCGCTTCCCGTAGCTCTTTGAGCACCTCGGGATCAATGCGGTGGATTTCGACGCCATGCTCCCGATACTTCGCCAAGGCCTCGTCGATGAAGGCCCGAACGCGTTCGAACTGCTCCGCATCGCGCTGTTTAGCGGCTTCGGTCATGATGTCTTGGAGATCCTTGGGAAGCCGCTCCCAAGTCTTGCGATTGATCGTAAGAATGGAGGTATCGACGGTAAATGCGGCCAGGGATATGTGTTTCACCACCTCGAATAGGCTACGCCCAATGCCGGTGATGAGCGGGCGTGGAGTGGCATCGATCACGCCGCGGTCGAAGGCCAGGTAAAGATCAGCCGAAGACATCGTAGTTGGCGAACCACCAAGAAGCTGAATTGCACGGGCGTCCGCTGCACCAGTCGTAGCCCAAACTTTCCCCTTGAAGTCCTCCGGTTTCAGGATTGGTGATCGGCGGCTGTAGAGTTCGTAAGGGTCAAGGCCGGTCGTGCCAAGCACCACAGCGTTGTGTTTGTCCCGAAGCTCCTGGCTGATGCCGAGATCCATAAGGCCAGCCTTGAGAGCGCGCTCCAAATGGTTCACGTCCTCAAAAAGGAACGGCAGCGTGAAGATACCGAGTGCTGGGATGGTCCCGCTTGGGTAGGTTCCGGTGAGATTTGTTACGTCTATATTGCCGCGGCTCACGGCCTGCAGCTCATCGTATCCACCGAAAAGCTGACCCGAGTGGAAGACCTTGAACTTTATTCGGCCGTCGCTCTTCTCCTCGACGGTCTTTATAAAGTTTTCTACTGGCTTCCAAATATATTCGTAAGACGGTGGTAAGTATGTCGAGAATGTCAACTCGAACTTTTCTTCCGCCGCTGCCGTTTGACTCAGTCCGATCAGGGCCGCCAGAGCAGCAGCTGCAGTAATGAAAAGTGGCTTCATCATTTCCTCCTCGAGGTGATCTTATGTTGTAGTAAGTCATTGCCCAGCCTCAGCTGGACTATGAGATCCCTGGTTCGATGTAGGAAATACGCGCGGGTCGCCTGAAAAACCGGTATGCCGCTATGAGTGCTTCAAGGCGAAGCAGATGCAGCGCCTAGAGGCTGCAAAATCTCTAGAATCTCCGCCAAGCTTGGGACTTCGCCATATTTGCTCTCGATATCGATCAGATTGCTCTCGTGCTGCGCTGCTGACCGGTCTGCTACGCAGTCGCGCACGACGAATGGTGCGTAACCATACTGGATGGCGTCCACCGCGGTCGCCCTGACACATCCGCTGGTCGTACAGCCGGCGATCACCAGCATATCGCAGTTATTCGCGGCTAGAATTCCAGCAAGCGGTGTTCCGAAAAATGCCGAAGCTTGCGTCTTATAAAGCAGGATGTCGTGCTGCGGGTCGTAGCCAAGCCGCGGATCCAGCTCGACGGCTGCAGTTCCGCGAATCAGCGTGGCCAGGCTTGAACACTTCTGTGCCCATAGGCCCGCATCTTTCAGGTGCGGCTCGTAAGCGACCACGGTGAAGATGATTGGCCCGATTCCGCGCATAGCGGAGATCAGGGACGCTGTAGAGGCAACGGCCTCATCGCAGCTCGACGCCAAGGGGCTTACGCCGGGCTCAGTAAAGCCGCGTTGAAAATCGATCACGAGCAATGCAGGTCGGCGCCCGGAATTCAGCCTCCCATAGAACCCGCTACGGGCGTTCGCCTGGTCTTTCAATTCATCCCCCGTCTCTGCACGTGCTCCCAGTGTACTCGAGAGCCGCACGCATACGTCACATTTGAGCCGGCAAATTAATCATATTGTGCACATGGTAGCAACTGCCTGAAAATCTTGATCATCGATCAGCACCAGATCCCGTGAGCTCTTTATCAGTGCAGGTCGGGGCGGTGATCAGCCGTTTACTCGAGCCGACGGTCGAATGGTTATTAAAGGTGTTAAGGGCACTCATACTGGCACAAGGCACAGTTTCGAGGGAGATTGCCCAGCGCCCAACACAAAAACCGCGTCTAGCGTGAAAGGCGACTACGAAACGTGGTCGATGTGGCAACCGCTGAGGCCGATCAGCGGGGCATCCGCGGTCTCGGACGCCCGAACGGGAGGGAGAGTATGAAACTGGAAAAGGAGTGGTGGGCGGTGCTGGGATCGAACCAGCGACCCCACGCGTGTGAAGCGTGTGCTCTCCCGCTGAGCTAACCGCCCGCAACGAAGGTTCAAGGAGCCTTATGTGAGAC
>QGVC01000053.1 GCA_003242645.1 Pseudomonadota bacterium | reverse complement strand
AGGTCGCGTCCGCGTTTCAGGAGCGAGTCCTGCGCGAGTGCGAGATCGAATGATCCCACCAAGGCCAGCAGTGCGGCTATCGAGGAAATAATCCGTTGTCCTCCTTTCGCGCTGCTGGTCATGGTGCCTATCCTTGATGAAGCTAGATGTATGACACCGATTGGGCACTCGGCAATCCGGTTCGCTCCTCCAGAAAGGAGCTGACTGCTGCTCCGGTGTTTAGTTTGTAGCGTAGAAGAGCGATACCCGACGTTTCAGGCAGTAAGGCGGGCTGGTTCAAAGGCCGGTCACGTCGCAAGCCTACGCCGCTTGTGGACCGAATTCAGGCCACTTTGGGCTCCGCAGCCCGCATCGTATCGAGGAAATCGATGCGCAGGCCGAGAATGCGTCGAAGATCGCTCAAGCTGATGATGCCGACCAGCCGGTCGCCTTCCGTGACGAGCACGCGTGTGCGGCCGCTTTCCAGCATCTTCTCCAATGCTTCGATTGCGTCGGCATCCGGCCTGATGGTCTCATCCGGCGTCACCGGTTTCATCACCTCGCCGACTCGGCGCGTTGGCCACGCGTCACGCGGCACATCTTTGGTTCGCCGGACATCGACGATACCGACGAGCCGGCCGTGATCGGTCACCGGTACAGCCTTGAGATAGCGGCCGAGAAAGTACTCATCCACGAGCTCGGAAAGCGGCGTATCAATGCTGACCGTAACTGGCTCGCGCGTCATGAACGCGGAAACGGGCTCACCACTCAAAGCTTCTCGCGCGAGCAGCGTGCTGTAGGAGTTCGAAGCCGCGGCCCGTAGAAACAGGCCGATCAAGAACAGCCACATGCCCCCGACCAGATTGCCGAACAGCACGGAAATCACTCCAAGCACAACGAGCACGATCCCGAAGCCTCCTCCGATGGCCGCCGCGACTTGCGTCGCCCAGCGCAGATCGCCTTTCCAGCCCCACAGGATCGCGCGAAGGACTCGCCCACCGTCCAGCGGAAAGCCCGGCATCATGTTGAAGACGGCGAGGATGAAGTTGATGCCGGCGAGATAGCCAAGGACCGCAACGATCGTGTCCGGAAACCGGGCAGTTTCGAACAGTGCCGCTGACAACCAGAAGATGCCACCGAGGACCACGCTGGTAATCGGCCCCGCGATTGCCATCCAGAACTCGGCCTTGGGGGTCGGCGGCTCACCCGGCATGTGGGCAGCTCCGCCGAAAACGAAGAGCGTGATGCCTCGCATCTCCATTCCGTAGCGCCGGGCCACGACGGAATGCGCAAGCTCATGGACGATGATCGAGGCGAATATCCCGATGGCGCCCAATACCGCCATCCAGACATAGGTTTCCGTCGGGAGCCCCTCGAGAACCTGAGGGAAGTAGCCAGCACTCAAAGTCCAGATGACAAGGGCAACCAGAATAAGCCACGTCAGGTCGAAGCGTATGTCGAACCCGAGAATACGAACGAGTGGGAAGCCTCGCTTAGCCATTGGCACCATCCCGCGGTAGGAGGAGCCCGACCGCTCATCACACTGCACGGACCGGCCGCTCGCCGGAGCCCCCTCGTCGAACGGTCAAATGGAAAACGCCCGCCTGACGATCGCGGTTCCTGGCAAGCGCTTAAAGGGCGACTTGGGCTTAAGCCAAATGGGATCTCAATCTGCCGCTCTGAAGCGAAGTCGAAGACGGGCAATCCGAATTACTGTGAAAACTGACGATCAATAATTCTCAATTAAGAATAGTTCTAATTCAAATTATACTATGCCAACTGAGCAATTTGCTTTTCAATGCTTACGACACCTTGACAGTGACTGGATATTCAGGCGATTTGATTTCGCGCCGGAAAAGCCGGTGCTTGGTATCCGATACGGGGCCTTGAACCCCGCACATTGGAGAACGCCATGACCCAGTCTGTTCTGCGCCGTCGCGCGCTGCGCGCGCTTGCGCCGATTTCGCTTTCCCTTGCAGCTCTGACGCTTTCTCCAGTCGCTCAGGCGAGCGGCGAGGTCAACATCTATTCCTACCGCGAGCCGCAGCTGATTGACCCGTTGATCAAGGCCTTCACCGAGAGGACGGGCATCAAGGCCAACGTGGTCTATGCCGGAAGCGGGCTCAATGAGCGCCTTGCGGCTGAAGGCCGTAATAGCCCGGCCGACCTTCTGTTTACGGTCGACATCGGCCGCCTCAGCGAGGCCAAGACGATGGGCCTCACGCAGCCCGTTAAGTCGAAAGTGCTCGAGGAGAAAATCCCCGCGCCATATCGTGATCCGGAAGGCCACTGGTTCGGGCTGACTCTGCGCTCTCGCGTGGTCTATGCGTCGAAGGAGCGCGTCCAGCAGGACAGCATCACTTATGAGGAGCTGGCTGACCCCAAGTGGAAGGGCCGCATCTGCTCGCGGTCCGGCCAGCATCCGTACAACGTATCCCTCATCGCCTCAATGATCGCCCACAAGGGTGAGGAAGAAGCCGAAAAGTGGCTGAGGGGCCTGAAGGAGAATCTGGCGCAGAAGCCAGCCGGTGGGGACCGCGAGCAGGCACGCGATATCTACTCGGGCAAGTGCGACCTCGCGTTGGGGAACACCTACTATGTCGCGCTGATGCTCAAGAATCCGGAGCAGAAGGCATGGGCTGAGTCGATCAAGGTGTTGTTCCCCAACGCCCAGGATCGCGGCAGCCATGTCAACATTTCCGGCATGGCGCTCGCCAAATACGCGCCGAACAAGGAGAACGCGATCAAGCTGATGGAATTCTTGGCGTCGCCTGAGGCGCAGGGGATCTATGCGCAGGTGAACAATGAGTATCCGATCAGCCAGGAGGTCGCGCCGTCTGAGGTTGTGCAATCCTGGGGCAAGCTCAATCCGGACAAGCTGCCGCTCGACGAGATCGCAAAGCTGAGAAAGAAGGCATCGGAGCTCGTCGACAAGGTGAATTTCGACGCTGGGCCGTCGTCCTGAATCACCCAGCCAGCGCGGAGCGGTTTCCCGAGGCGGAAACCGCTTCGTCTTTGCGCCCTGGACAGCATAGGTCGGATCACTCCGTATGCTTCGCAAAAAGCAGACAGCGAAACCGCGTGCCGAGCAAACTGCGGTAGTGGTTTCGCATCCGAAATATTTCCGCGAGCCGGAGCGGCTCGTCGGCTTGGGCTTCCGCGCATGGCTCGCCGGCTATGAAACCGGCGACATCCGCTGCTGGGAGCAAGCGTGGAACATGTACTCGGATGCCCTCGGACCGACGCAGGCGCGGGCGGCTCTGACCGATCTTGCGTGCTGGGTCCGCGCTATCCGCAATGCCAGCTGCAAGCCGATCGAGGTCTTTCCTGGCAAGTGCGCGCAGTTCTGTCGCGACGAGTGCATGGCCATTGCGATGGTGGCGGCCAGCCAACACGGGGCCTGTCCCGCACTGCGGGCCTGCGCCTGGGCGCTGATCGAAAGCTCCGCCATTGACGAGGTGGTGGAAGGGGCCGAATGCCTGGGCGCCACGCTCAAGAGCTGCCAGAAGGTGCTATCGCCGGCCTCGATCTGCGCTTTCGCCGCGCTTTGTCCATTGCGGCCGCACGGCCGTCCGAACTGACCCGAGGGGGACCGCTTCGACCCACCGGCCCAGATCCCTATCTCTTGCTTTGCCATGCTTCCCGGCGCGATCTTGGGTCGCGTCGGTTGACGCGCCAGGGGTTATCCTCGTAGCGCTGCGGGGAAACGCTCGGAGGCGTTCGGAATCTGGTCTTTGTCCCCTGCCAACGAAGCATTGTCATTTGTCAGCTAGATAGCCATGGTTGCTCATCCGCCTTCGGGCGAGATGGCCACGAAGCAGGGGAGACCATGCAAGAGGTTGGGCCGTGGTGAACGTTTCGTTTCTGCAGGAGCTGCTCAACACTGTCGCGGAGCAGGGGCGGCAGCTTCTGCCTTGGGTCGCTAAGACGGGTGATACTGGCAAGGACATCGCCGAGCTGGCAAAGGCGCTGGTTTCGATCCGCGGAGAGGCTTCAGGCGTGGCCATGGCCCGCCAGATCCTGTCGCTCTATCGCGGCCTTTCGGACGAGCAGAAGCACGCCTTCTTCCGGTTCCTCGCCAATGAGCTGCAGCCCAGGCCGGAGGTCGTGCAGGATGCTGCTTCCGCCTATCTCGCGGAGCCCTCGCCCGCGGCCTTGTCACGCCTGCAGGCAGCCGTGGAAAGCCCCCGGCAGGAGTTCTTCCGGCGGCTCAACCTCGCCCCGGGCGCAACTGGCGAGATCGTCGCGCTGCGTCGCGATCTCTTGAGGATGCTGCCGACCGATCCGTCCCTCCACGTGGTCGACGCGGATCTGAGGCACCTGCTCTACTCCTGGTTCAACAGGGGCTTTCTCGTCTTGCGCCGCATCGACTGGCAGACGCCGGCGGCCATCCTGGAGAAGATCATCGCCTATGAGGCGGTGCACGAGATCAAGGGTTGGGACGATCTGCGCCGCCGGTTGGACCCGGAGGATCGGCGCTGCTTCGCCTTCTTCCACCCGTCGTTGGTCGACGAGCCGCTGATTTTCGTCGAGGTCGCTCTCACGAACGACATTGCGGACAACATCACGAAGCTGCTCGAGGAAGCGCCGAAATCGGGCCACGCCAACGAGCCGACGACAGCGATTTTCTACTCGATCTCCAACTGTCAGGACGGGCTGAGGGGCATTTCGTTCGGGAACTTCCTGATCAAGCAGGTCGTCGAGGAGCTGGCACGCGAGAAGCCGACGCTGAAGACGTTCGTGACCCTGTCGCCAGTTCCGTCGTTCGCGCGCTGGCTTGCCACTGAGCTGGAGCAGGATGAAACGGGGCTGATCGGGCCGGACCTTCGGGAGGCTCTCAGGTCACTGGCGAATCCCAGGTGGCTCGACGACGAGGAGCAGGTGCGGATGCTCGAAGGACCTCTGACGGTCTTGGCCGCACATTATCTCGTGAACGTGAAGGGAAAGGACGGCCGTCCTCTGGACCCCGTCGCCCGTTTTCACCTCGGGAACGGTGCGCGGCTCGAGCGCATCAACTGGCTCGCGGATACCTCGCCGAAGGGTCTGCGGGAGTCACACGGCATCATGGTGAACTACCGCTACGACCTGAAGGAGTTCGAGCGTAATCACGAGGCTTACGCCAACGAAGGAATCGTGGCGACGTCCCGGGCCGTACGCAACCTGCTGCGCACGCCCGTGAAAATTCGGCTGCGTACGGAGCCCCGACAGCTTCCACCTCCCGAGAAGTCGCACGAGGACGAGGTTCGCGAGCCGGACGAAATTATCGAGCCAGCGGGACGTTGAGGCGGGCTAACAGCGTGGGCTCCGCCCGAAGGTGCACGCTGCTCAGAGGGCCTCTCCGTCGAATTGTCCGCCCACGCTGCACGGCACCATGTTGTCCCGGAGCAGAGCGCAGATGCGGCTCGCTTCCTCCAGCGATGTGATCGGACCGGCGAGAAGCTCGTAGGACGGATTACCGGGCGTGCCGACTGCGAGATAACGCGGCTCCAGATCTCCAAGGGTGTTCCGGTGGCGGCTGCTGAGCACCCTCCACCGTGACCGAAGCGCGTCAAGTGACGGCCCAGTGTCAAGGCGGATAGCGAACGCCTCAGAGGCACGCGTGACGATAGCCGGACCGAACACGATTGCGGGCGGCTTGCGTGGCAAGCTGGCCGTCGCCACCGGTGCTGCTTTCTGATCCTTCTGGCCGGCAGATGGAACCTCGGGTCTCGCACTCAGTGCGGCGACCTTCTTAACGGGCGCTGGCGGGGGCGGTGGAGTGAGCGCCGGCGTTGTCTCCCGCAATTCGACCTGCGCAGCTCCAGGCTCCTCCTCAGCACCCTTCCTTCTTACGGCCAGGATCTCGATTGGAGGCTGCTGACGTTCCTGAGGCTCCTCCACAGCCGCCAACGTAGGCGTATCGGCCGGCTGCTCTACCGCTTCAGTGTGACCAAGCGAGACGTCCGAGTGTGTCGGCTCACTATCGGTAGCTCTGAGGCCGGAATCACCCCTTGCCGGCAAAGAGGCAGTTTCAATCTGCGCTGCCTCCACCGGACCCAGCATCTCCGCCTCTTCCTGCTGAAGCTCAGCCGTAACCGGCTCCTGCTCCTCGGGCGCCTGGGGCGGATCGATCTCAGCGCGCTTCTGCTGGTTGATGATTTCCACTTCCCTCGCAGCTGCCTTGGCTTTGACCTCCGTCAGCTCCCGCTCCAAGTTGGCTATGGTCTCTCGCAGGCTGTTCACCTCGCCGGTCAGTTGCTCGACCAGCTCAGGTGTGGCAGGGGAAGGCTCCTCTGCTCGTAGCGACTGTGTTATGAGAGGGGCGGCCCACTCAGGCTCCAGCAACAGTGCCCCTATGTAACCCGTCGCGGTTACCGCCAGCACGGCCCACGTTGCAGTATAAAGCCCAGAGCCACGGGGTGGCCTAGGTGTGGCGGTATCGACGTGATCGTCGTTGGAGTCCGAAACGGTCATTTGCGCTCGCATGGCCGCCCTTGATCTCTCCATAGCTTGGGCGCGGGATGCAGGTCCGTCCGCGCGGCCAAGTACCGATTCGCTTGCGCCAAACCGTCCTCTGAGTCCGTTATCCCGGTCAACGGATGGGGGAGGGCGCTGTGTGCTTGGCCTGTGGAAACCCTCGAAGTTGCCGCATCCTGGCCATATCCCTTATCTCCGGCTCCTCTCGCTTGGGGATCGAGCCAGCTGAATCCGGTCAGCGTTGTGTCTAGAAGTTGTGTCTAGAAGAAGAGTGCGCCGCGGAAGTGAGCCCATTTCTGGGCGCCGGCGAGCCCGAGAATGCCTGTTGGTGGATCCATGACCTCTCGCCCACTCCTCACGATCGTCCTGGCGGCCGGCAAAGGCACGCGAATGAAGTCGGCCATTCCGAAGGTTCTCCACTGCGTCGGAGGGCTTTCGCTGCTCGGGCACGTCTTGACCGCCATCCGCGGACTTGGCGAAGGCCGAACAGCCGTCGTGATCGGTCCGGAGATGGACGGGGTACGCGCCGAGGTGGAGAAGATTGCCCCGAAGGCGGAAGTCTTCGTCCAGGAGCCGCAGCTCGGTACGGCGCACGCGGTGCTCGCGGCGCGAAGGGCCATTGAGCAGCATGAGGGCGACGTGCTGGTCGTTTTCGGGGATACGCCGTTCATCACGCCGTCGACGCTCAATGGCCTGCTCGCGTCGCTCGACGCGTCGACGCCTCTCGCCGTGCTCGGATTTCATGCCGCCGATCCCAACGGATACGGCCGCCTGATCATGGACGGTCCCGGGCAAGTGAGCGCCATCCGGGAGCAGGAGGATGCAACCGAAGCCGAGAGGGAGATCAACTTCTGCAATTCGGGCGTGATGGCGTTCCGCGGCGAGCAAGCTCTGCTGCTTCTAGACGCCATCGGCTCCCACAATGCCAAAGGGGAATACTACCTGACCGACGCCGTCGCGATCGCTCGTTCCATGGGCTACCGCGTGGCAGCCCACACCTGTGCAGAAGAGGAGGTGATGGGCGTCAACTCACGGAACCAGCTCGCGCAGGCCGAGGCAGTTTTCCAGCGGCGCTTCCGCGAGCGGGTGATGGCCGAGGGTGCCACTTTGATCGCGCCGGAGACGGTCTGGTTCAGCTATGACACGGTGATCGGCCGGGACGTGGTCATCGAGCCCAACGTGTTCTTCGGGCCGAAGGTGGTGGTCGAGGACGAGGTCATCATCCACGCCAACTGCCACATCGAAGGGGCACGCCTGCGCCGAGGCGCGGAGGTTGGACCTTTCGCCCGGCTCAGACCCGGCGCCGACATCGGCCCGCGGGCGAAGATCGGCAACTTCGTCGAGGTCAAGAACGTCACCGTCGAGGAAGGTGCAAAGGCCAACCATCTTTCCTACCTCGGCGACGGCCGCGTTGGCGCTGGCGCAAACATCGGTGCAGGAACCATCTTCTGCAACTATGACGGGTTTTTTAAGCATCGCACGGAAGTAGGCGCGGGCGCCTTCATCGGCTCGAACACGGCGCTGGTCGCGCCAGTGACCATCGGGCCGGGCGCCTTCATCGGCTCGGGTAGCGTCATCACCAAGGATGTCCCGGCCGATGCCCTAGCCCTTGAGCGCAACGAGCAGACCTTGCGCGAAGGCTGGGCGGCCAAATTCCGCACCGTGATGCAACGGCGCAAAACGGAGAAGCGTTCTTAGCTCGAACGCACTAAGAAATACCAAGAAATGAGGTTTGAGTTGTGCCCGGTGCCGTCCAGAATTAGGTCCAGCACTGCACAACTACAAGGGGATTCTCCAGGATGTGCGGGATCGTGGGCATTCTCGGCTCGAAACCCGTGGCGGCGGACCTTATCGACGCCCTCCGGCGGCTGGAATACCGCGGCTACGACTCGGCTGGCATCGCGACGGTTGAGAACGGTCACCTCGACCGGCGCCGCGCGGAAGGCAAGCTCAAGAACCTCGAGATGAGGTTGCGGGAGCAGCCGCTGCAGGGTCGTGCTGGCATCGGGCATACGCGGTGGGCGACTCACGGCCGGCCCATCGAGCGCAATGCCCATCCGCATATGAACGGTCGGGTCGCCGTCGTCCACAATGGAATCATCGAGAACTTCCAGGAGCTGAAGGAGGAGCTCACAGCCAAGGGTCACGAGTTCCAGACGGATACGGACACGGAAACCGTCGTTCATCTCGTGACTGATTATCTGGATCAGGGATACTCGCCAGTTGAAGCTTCGCGCCTGGCGTTGCAACGCTTGAGAGGGGCATTCGCGCTAGGGCTCATTTTTGCCGGTCACGACGATCTGATGATCGGCGCGCGTCACGGGCCGCCCCTTGCCATCGGCTACGGCGACGGCGAGATGTACCTCGGCTCCGACGCGATTGCCCTGGCACCGTTCACGGGCACCATCACGTATCTCGAGGATGGCGATTGGGCTGTCATCACCCGCAACGGCGCTGAGATCTATGACAGCGCTGGCAACAGGGTCGAGCGGCCATTGGTTAAGGCTGTGGCCAGCTCGCTGCTGGTGGACAAGGGCAACTACCGGCACTTCATGGCCAAAGAAATCCATGAACAGCCGGAAGTCATCAGCCACACCCTCGCCAACTATCTGGACATGTCCACCGGCAGGGTGATGTTCCCTGACCTCGGGGTCGATCTGGCCAAAGTCCCTCGCATCACTCTCACCGCCTGCGGAACGGCGTACTACGCTGGGCTCATCGGCAAGTATTGGCTCGAGCGGTACGCGCGCCTCCCGGTTGAGATCGACGTCGCTTCCGAATTCCGCTACCGCGAGGTTCCGCTGCCGGAGAATGGGCTCGCCATCTTCGTTTCCCAGTCGGGCGAAACGGCAGATACGCTGGCCTCGCTGCGCTATTGCAAGGCGCAGGGCCAGAAAATCGCCTCCATCGTCAATGTGCACAGCTCAACAATTGCGCGTGAGTCACACACGGTTCTGCCAACGCTAGCCGGGCCGGAGATCGGCGTCGCCTCGACGAAGGCGTTTACGTGTCAGCTATCGGTGCTTGCGTGCCTCGCCATCGCGGCGGGCCGTGCCCGCGGCTATGTCAGCGCGGAGCAGGAGAAGGAGCTTGTCCGTGCTCTGACGGAGGTGCCGCGGCACATCACGACAATCTTGCGCAGCGAGCCGCAATACGAATCACTGGCGGTCTCGCTCCATAAGGCCAAGGACGTGCTCTACCTCGGGCGTGGCCAGAGCTACCCGATCGCCCTCGAGGGTGCGCTGAAGCTCAAGGAAATCTCATACATTCATGCGGAAGGCTACGCAGCCGGGGAGCTGAAGCACGGCCCCATCGCGCTCATCGACGAGAACGTTCCTGTCGTAGTGGTAGCCCCTGAGGATGATCTGTTCGAGAAAACCGTCTCCAACATGCAGGAAGTGGCAGCCCGCGGGGGACGGATCATCCTCATTTCCGACGCGTCGGCCGCGAAGGCGGGATGCAAGCTGCACACCCACCTCCAGGTTCCGCGCGTTCATCCGTTCACGGCTCCACTGATTTATGCCGTTCCCGTGCAGCTGATTGCGTACCACACCGCCGTCGTCATGGGCACGGACGTCGACCAGCCGCGCAATCTCGCCAAATCGGTAACTGTGGAATAAGGTTGGGGTCGGACGGGATTCGGCTGTCGCCGAATTGCCTCAAAACGGTGATTGGCATAGGAAGCACGCGAGTGGAGTGCTGCGCGTACCTGAGACGCTGCGAGGAATCGCGATGACGCGAGCGCGCACGACCCGGGCAGGACTGACTTATTCGAAACTGACGCTCACTGCCGTCCTGGCTGCTGGCCTCATACTCGGCGTGCCTGGAGCGATGGCTGCCAAGGACAAAGATAAAGGAGCCAACGCTGACAAACTCATCAAGGCCGGCGTCGAAGCCTTGCAAGCCGGACGCGCGGATCTGGCGGTGCAAGAGCTGACCGCGGCCATTTCAGGAGGCAAGATTTCTCAGTCGACCTTGGCGCGCGCGCTGTATTACCGCGGCCTCGCCTACCGCAAGCAGAACAAGCCGGCGCAGGCGATTGCCGATTTCACAAGCGCGCTGTGGATCAAGAACGGGCTTGATCCCGAGCAAAGGGCGGATGCCCTGATGAATCGCGCTGCCGCTTACCGTGAGGCAGGCCTGACCGATCAAGCCGAGGCTGACGAGAAGCGAGTGGCTGCGACGCGAGAGGCAGCTGGAGCCAGGACGGCCTCGGGCGAGAGTCGCCCAGCTCCATCGTCGACCACGACAGCTTCCCAATCTTCTTCGGGCGGCGGGTTTGGCAGCTTCTTCAGCGCGCTGTTCGGCGGCAGTTCCCAATCTTCACAGAGCTCATCCGCTCAGCGCTCCTCGGCAGCGTCCTACAGCTCATCGGGTGACCAACAAGCCGCTGAGTCTCGCCGCTCACCGACCGTTTCCGCGTGGTCCAGTCAGGTCCATCCTGCGGCGGGCGGTTGGTCGGATTCCACAGTGGTGCGCAAGGCGAGCACGTCCAACGCCACACGCAGCGCGCCGACGACCACCGCTTCGACGGGAAGGTCCACGGGTTCAGGCCGGTTCATCCAGGTGGCGGCCGTCCGTAACCGGCAGGAGGCGCAGACTGTAGCGGCGCGCCTCAAGCAACTCGGGATGACCGAGGGGCAGCAAGACGCGGCCATTGAGGAGACCATCATGGGCAACATGGGCAAGCTCTACAGCGTTCGCCTGGGGCCCTTCGCAAGTGCTGACGAGGTGAAAAGCGTTTGCCCGCGGCTCCGTCAGGCTGGTCTCGACTGTCTGGTCCTCAGCCGTTAGGGTCGCTGCTCCCTCTCGCGATCGTTTGCACGCCCGACACTTATCGCCTATTGCACCCAGAGCTTAATCCGGCTTCCTTGATGCGGGAGACCAGCATACGGGAGGAGCCCGGCCCGCGTGCTCGAATTGTCGCGCGCGGCGGGATGGATATCGAGACATGCAGAAGAGTGAAGCGGAACAGCAGCCGCAGGCGAGATCGGGCGCAGACACGAAGGCGAACCCGTTGCCGTGGCTTGGTACCGCCCAATCTCATTCAGACCTGCGCATCGGCGCTCGGTTGCGCAACTATTTCCTGACTGGACTCGTCGTCGTCGGACCCGTCACCATCACGCTCTATATCGGCTGGTGGTTCATCAACGTGGTGGACGCCTGGGTGAAGCCGTTCGTGCCCAGCGTCTACAATCCCGAAACCTATCTTCCGTTTCCCATGCCGGGGATCGGACTGGTTTTTGGGATAGTCGGCCTGACGCTGATCGGCGCACTGGCCGCAAACCTCATTGGCCGGACGATCATCAGCTCCGGCGAGATGTTCCTTCAGCGCATGCCAATCGTGCGCAACGTCTATCAGGCCTTGAAGCAGATCTTCGTCTCCGTGGTGAGCGCCGCAGGGCCTGGGACCCAATTCAATAAAGTTGGCTTGATGGAGTTTCCGTCCAAAGGAATTTGGTCGCTCGTCTACATCACGGGGGAGGTGAGAGGCGAGATAAAGGAGGTCCGGCCTGGAGGCGAGGACGACCTGCTCACGGTCTTCATGCCGACGGGGATCGTGCCTCCCACGGGCTTCGTCTGTGTCGTTCCCCGCCGGGATGTCATCCCGCTGAACATGACGGTTGAGGATGTTGCGAAGATGGTCATCTCGGCCGGGATGGTGATGCCGGAGTATCAGAAGCAGCTGAAAAACCTGGCCGATGCGGCGCGAGGCGAAAACGTTGAGAAGACGTGACTTGGCAGGCTGCTTCTGGGCTCACGCTGCCCTGAACAGCCGCACAGCATCATCGCACTCGAAGAGATAGAGCAGCGTGCGAATGGCAGCGCCGCGGGGGCTGGTGAGCGATGGATCTTCGTGCAGCAGCAAGCGGGCGTCGTCACGGGCGGCGGCCAGAAGCTCCTCGAAGTTCGGCACATTGGCGATGCGATACTCGGGAAGGCCGCTTTGGCGTGCACCAAGCACCTCGCCGCCACCGCGCAGCTCCAGGTCCTTCTCGGCTATGACGAAGCCGTCCTCCGTCTCGCGCATGATCTTTAGGCGCTCCTCGGCGATCTCCCCGAGAGGCGGCTTGTAAAGCAGCACGCAATAGGATTGCCGCTCGCCGCGTCCTACGCGCCCGCGCAGCTGATGAAGCTGGGCGAGGCCAAATCTCTCCGCGTGCTCGATGACCATGATGGTCGCGTTGGGAACGTTGACGCCAACCTCGATGACAGTTGTCGAGACGAGCACCCTCAGCTTGCCTTCGGCGAAGGCGGCCATGGTCGCATCCTTCACGCGGCTCGGCATGGCGCCATGCAGCAGACCAACCTTCCCGCCGAGCACTTGGTTGAGGTGCGCGTAGCGCTCCTCAGCGGCCGCAAGCTCGGAGGCGCCATTGCCCTCGATGAGCGGGCACACCCAATAGACCTGCGCGCCATCGGCCAAGGCGCGCCGCAGACCGTCGATGACCTCCTCCAAACGATCGATTGAGACGAGGGTAGTGGTCACGGGCTTCCGGCCGGCCGGCTTCTCAGTGAGGCGAGATACGTCGAGATCGCCGTAATGCGTCATCAGGAGCGTGCGGGGGATGGGGGTGGCCGTCATCACCAGCACGTCGGCAACACCCTGTCCGCCTTTCGTCTGCAACGCCAGCCGCTGATGCACCCCAAACCGGTGCTGCTCGTCGATGACGGCGAAAGCCAAGTCCTTGAAGACGACGTCGGGCTGGAAGAGGGCGTGAGTGCCGATGAGGATGTCGATGTCGCCGCGGGCAAGGCGGGCAAGGATTTCGGCTCGCGTCTTGCCTTTTTCGCGGCCCGTCAGCAACCCGACGCGGAGCCCGGCCTTCTCGGCGAGGGGCGCGATGGTCTCGACGTGCTGCCTCGCCAATACTTCCGTGGGCGCCATAAGGGCGGCCTGTGTGCCCGCCTCGACGGCGGTAGCCATGGCAAAAAGGGCCACGGCTGTCTTGCCTGAGCCGACATCACCTTGCAGCAGCCGTAGCATCCGGCGCGGCGCCGCCATATCCGCCTCGATTTCCGAAAGGGCTTTGACCTGGGAAGGTGTTAGCGCGAACGGCAGGGCCGCCTTGAGCTGCCGGCGAATGCGGCCGTCACCAACGATGGCCCGGCCGGGCTGGGATTTGAGGCGTTGCCGGACCAGGGCCAGTGCCACTTGTCCCGCGAGCAGCTCGTCGTAAGCGAGGCGCTGCCAGTGGGGTGCCACCGGCGAGACGTCATCGGAATCGCGGGGCACGTGGAGGCGCGTCACGGCTTCTCGGAACGATGGCCAGCCACGCAAGGCGAGCCAGCGCGGCTCCTGCCATTCGGGAAGATCCGGCACGCGTTCGACGGCCTGCCGCATGATCTTCAGCAGGATCTTCCCCGAGAGGCCCGCCGTGAGCGGGTGAACCGGCTCCAGCATCGGCAGGTCGGCGCGGGCCTCGGGCGGCACGATGTAATCCGGGTGCGCCATCTGCAGCGTGTCGCCGTACCGCTCGACCCGGCCGGAGATGTAGGGGAGGCGGCGCACGGGGCGGTCGCCCCCAATAAATCCCCCCCCCCGG
>QGVC01000395.1 GCA_003242645.1 Pseudomonadota bacterium | reverse complement strand
TCAGCCAGCCATTGCAGTTCCTCGGCTCCATTTTCACGCCGCTGGCGCTCTACACATTGGGCGCACAGGTGGCTGCAGCGCGAGCCGTGAAGATCGAGCTTGGGCCTCAGACCTTGATGCTCGTGCTTAAGTTCCTGGCTTCACCTCTGCTCAGCTGGTGGATCTGCCATGCAATGGGATTGCCGGACGATATCACGGCGGTGATCGTCGTCGCTGCTTCGACCCCCGTGGGGGTTCTGATCACCATCTTCGCCGCCGAGTACAAAACGGAAGCAGAGTTCATCTCAACCGCCGTCGTAATCTCGACGGCACTTTCTCCGATCTTCGTAACCGGATGGATTCTCGCCACACGGCTTTTTTGACGCGCTCGTCAAGGCATTGCAGCGCGCGTGCGGTTTCGTCTAGGCTCCGGCGGCTGCGTTAGAGGGCGCGGGAGGACTGACTGATGTCGATCGATCTTTACACCTGGTCCACACCGAACGGGCGTAAGGTCTCCATTATGCTGGAGGAGGTTGGTCTCCCGTACACGGTTCATCCGATCAACATCGGGATGGACGAGCAGTTCGACCCGGCCTTCCTCAAGATCAGCCCCAACAATAAGATTCCCGCCATTGTCGATCGCGACAATGGATTGTCCCTTTTCGAGTCCGGCGCCATTCTGATGTACCTGGCCGAGAAAACGGGTAAGCTCTGGCCGAAGGAGGGCGAGGCCCATTGGCGTACGGTCGAGTGGCTGATGTGGCAAATGGGCGGGGTCGGGCCGATGTTCGGGCAGGTGCACCACTTTGTGAAATACAATAAGGGCAAAGCGCCCTATGCGGAGGAGCGCTTTACGAAAGAAGCCCTTCGTCTCTACGGTGTGCTCGATCGCCGCCTGGCGGAGGTCGAGTACGTGGCTGGGGATTATTCGATTGCGGACATCGCTATTTGGCCGTGGGTCTCACGGTTCGAGTGGCAGGAGATCGACCTCCACAAGTTTCCCAACGTGCTGCGCTGGTATCGTGCCATCGCCGCCCGGCCTGCGGTACAAAAGGGATATCACGTACCTGTCCCGCAGCCATCCATTCCCATGCCATGACATTCCGTGAGGTGGGGCAAGCAGGAACACCCGAGTTCACGTTCATGAAGGAACAGGCATCATGAAGGGCCAACGCAATTTCTCCGGCGTGATCGCGCCGGTTCTGACGCCATTCGGCGAGGATGGCGCGCCGGATCCGGACCGCTTCATCGAGCATGCAGAATGGCTGCTTGAAGATGGCTGCACGGCGCTGGCACCGTTTGGGACGACGAGCGAGGCGAACTCGCTCGGCCTCGATGAGCGGATGGAGCTGCTGGAGGAGCTGGTCGACAGCGGGATCGATCCAGCCAAGCTGATGCCCGGAACGGGCTCATGCTCCGTGACCGACGCGACCATTCTTACGCAGCACGCGGTGGATCTCGGCTGCGGCGGCGTGCTGATGCTGCCGCCGTTCTACTACAAGAATCCGAGCGAGGAGGGGCTTTTCCGGTTCTTCGCCGAGGTGATCGACGATGTCGGCGATGACCGCTTGCGGGTTTATCTTTATCACATCCCGCCGGTTGCCCAGGTCGGTTTCTCGCTGTCGCTCATCGATCGCCTGAGGAAAGAGTTCCCGGGCATCGTGGTCGGCCTGAAGGATTCCTCAGGCGACTGGTCCAACATGAAGGCCATCCTCGACGCCTTCCCGGATTTCGAGTTGTTCCCGGGTTCGGAGCTCTTCCTGCTCGAGGGGCTGCGCAACGGAGCGGCTGGGGTGATCTCCGCCACGGCCAACGTGAGCGCGCGCGCGATGAGGCGGCTCTACGACGACTGGCGCGGGCCGAATGCGGAGGCCCTGCAGGAGGAAATCTCGGCGCTGCGGAGGACCATCCAGAGCTTCCCGGTCATCCCGACGCTGAAGGCGCTGATTGCGCATTATCGCAACGACCGGGGCTGGGCAGAGGTGCGGCCGCCGTTCACGCCGCTTCCACCGGCGGAAGCCGAGCGGGCCATCAAACTGCTCGCGGACCAGCACAACTTCCGGCTCGAATTCGCTGAAGCTGCCTGACCCCAACGGCAGCAGAACAAGAAGGCCCCCTCCTCTGTCGAGGAGGGGGAGGTTGGAGGGGGGAGAGTCATCAAGGAAGTCGTTGCGCTTCTGCTCGGCCCTGGCGCTGCCAACTGAGCGCTGGGAGGAGCGTCTCGACGCCTGCCGGTTCGGCTCACGGGAGGTGCAGATCCGATCGGCTCAGCGCGAGGTCGCAATGGTCTTGTAGCGTTTCGCGCATAAGTGGTCGAGCAAATGGTCAGAACACGTTTAACGCGAACTTACCGCGAACCACGTGTACTGCGGATCATCCCTTGCTACTCGACGCGCGGATCTCGGACAGCGACTGCCGAGGTGTGATCGCTTCTGGATCGATCTTGAGGTCGATTACAGAGGGTTTCCCAGCAGCCAGCGCGCGTTCGAACGCGGGCCGGAACTCCTCCGTCTTGCTCACCGTCTCGCCATGAGCCCCGAAGCTGCGGGCAAACGCGGCGAAATCGGGATTGACCAGCGTCGTGCCGACGATCCGCCCTGGATACTTCTTCTCCTGATGCATGCGGATCGTGCCGTAGACGCCGTTGTTGCAGATGATGGTCACGATGTTGAGACCGTACTGGACGGCTGTGGCCAGCTCCTGGCTCGTCATCATGAAGCAGCCGTCGCCGGCGAACGCGACCACCGGCCGTGTCGGGTAGGCGAGCTTGGCGGCGATGGCGGCAGGTAGTCCGTAGCCCATAGAGCCGGAAGTAGGCGCGAGCTGGGTACGGTACCCCTTGTATTGGAAATAGCGGTGCACGAATGCCGTGTAGTTGCCGGCACCGCTGGCGACGATGCCGTCTTGCGGAAGCATTTCGGAAACCGTGCGGACGACCTGTTCGAGCTGCACGGCGCCCGGCGTGGGGATCGGCTTCAGCGTCGCTTCGTAGGCAGCCCTAAGATCGGCGCGGCGCTGCTTCCACGGGATCTGCGCAGGCGGTTTCAGCGAGTCGAGCGCCGCCGAGAACTGCGCCGCCGTTGCCGTGATCGGGAGGTCTGGGGCGTAGACCGTGCCCAATTCATTGGGATCGGGATGGACGTGAACGAGCCGCTGCGCCGGGTTGGGAATATCGACGAGCGTGTAGCCGCTGGTGGTCATCTCGCCGAGACGGGCGCCGACGACGATCAGCAGGTCGGCATCGCGGATAGCTGCGGCCAGTTGGGCATCGATGCCGATGCCGGCATGCCCAACGTAGGAGGGGTGGCGGTTATCCATGTAGTCCTGGAAGCGAAACGCGGCCGCAACGGGCA
>QGVC01000052.1 GCA_003242645.1 Pseudomonadota bacterium | reverse complement strand
GGTCACTGCTGTTGAGACGCGTCCCGGACTGGGCCGCAGCAAAGCGTGAAGCCGAGATGACCGGAGGAAGCGCGCAGAAGCCGACGATCCTGACCTGCGCGGTGACGGGTAACTTTCCGACCAGGGAGCAGAACCCCAACCTGCCGGTCACACCGGAGGAGATCGCCAACGAATGCATCGCTGCGGCAAAGGCGGGGGCCGCGATATGCCACATCCATGTGCGCGAGCCGGAAACAGGGCGCCCCAGCATGAAGCTCGAATACTATCGCGAGGTGGTTCAGCGGCTGCGCTCGAGTGACGTCGACCTCATCATCAATCTGACGACGGGTCCGGGCGGCCGTTTCATCCCGAGCGATGACGAGCCGGCCAAGGCTGCGCCGGGCACGATGCTCACGACTCCGGAAATTCGCACCCAGCACATCGTTGAGCTGAAACCCGAGATGTGCAGCCTTGATCTCAACACGATGTGGTTCGGCGGCGGTGCCGTGATCAACTCGCCGCGCAATATTCGGATCATGGCGGAGCGCATTTACGCCGCCGGGGTGAAGCCGGAGCTGGAGGTGTTCGACACCGGCGACATCATGCTTTCGAGGGATCTCTTCGCTGAAGGGACCCTGCGGACCCCCGCGTTATTCCAGATCGTCACCGGCGTGAAGTACGGAATGGCGGCGACGCCGGAATCGCTATGCTACGCCAAGTCGCTGCTGCCAATGGATTGCGAGTGGGCGGCGTTCGGCGCAGGTCGCATGGCGTTCCCGATGCTGGCGCAGGCTTTCATCCTTGGTGGCCATTGCCGCATCGGCATGGAGGACACGGTTCACATCGCCAAGGGGCAGCTCGCGCCGAGCAACGCGGCTCTCGTTGAGAAAGCCGTCCGCATCATAGAGAACCTCGGCGGCAAGATCGCGACCCCCGCGGAAGCCCGGCAGATCCTCAACCTGCCGGAACGCCGCGCAAACTGAGTTTCGGGCGGGTCAGCGGATCGTGCGCTGCTCGCCCCTGAACCAACTCAGGATGAAGAGGAAGACGATAGCGCCAACGGTCGCAACGACGATCGAGGCGATGTTGAAGCCTTCCCTGTACTCGAAGCCGAGTAGCGTGCTGAACAGGAATCCGCCTACGAACGCTCCGATGATGCCGACGAGCAGATTCGTTAGCAGTCCATGCTCCCTGCCGGTAATTTGCTCGGCTATCCAGCCGGCGATTAGGCCGACAACAATCCAGGCCAGAATACTCACTGCGGCATCTCCTGTTGAAACGAGCGTTCACCAGGAACGCCTCAAGCCCCAACAAGTTCACCGCTTCTAGCCCGTCGGGATGAATATAAGTCGCGCTATAGAGCAGGCTTCCGTGCGGCGAAGTAAGACATGACGGCCACGACGGCGGGTTGCCAGGCAGCGTAGAGCAGCAATCCCGCGCTTTGCCGCGTCGTGGACCATGGCAGGAGCAGCCCGAATACCGAACCGGTCACGACGGTGGCTACCAGGGCTACCATTGTCCGAGGCATTGGCACCGCTAAACGCACACCCAAGAACGTGACGATCGCCCCCACGGCACCACCGGCAAATCCGGCGAGGGCAATCCTACTTGTTTCGACCGGTGTGAGGACGCCCGCCTGATGGAACGTGGCGATGCCGGCTTGAACCGCGAGCTGCCAGCCAACCCAGGTCAGAACAAACGCCAGTGCCGCTCCGATCAACCCGCGAGATCCAAAGCGCCATGCCAGCGCTCCCGTCACAAAGCCGAACCACACTCCCGGCAGAAGCAGCTTCGGATTGATGAGGTACGCCGTGAGCTGCATTTCGATGCTGTGGGACAACCGCGGCAGACCCTCGGTCGCGAAGCTTAAAAACCCGGAAATCAGCGCGGCAACGACCAGCGGAGCAATGCTGCGAACGGGAGACGGCATGATCCCCACCGTTGAGATGTGACGGCTGTCTTTCGCGATGATCTGGGGCGAAGTTGTGATCACGGACCCATGAGCCAAACCGCTTAGGGCACCTCGACATCTGCGGGCAATTCTGTTCCCTATCAATCCGGTTCGCGGACGTCTGAGCTTGAGCAACATCGATGACGCCAGATCTCCCTCAGGTGGAAATCGCCATCGTCGAAATGACGAATGCTGTCCGCAAGCAGCACGGTCTTGGAGAGGTGGTGCCCGAACCTAAGCTGACAGCCGCGGCGCGCGGCTATGCGCGGTTCCTCGCGACGTCGACGGAGTTCTCGCACACCGCGGACGGCCGACAGCCATCCGATCGCGCCGAGGCCGCCGGCTACCAGGCCTGCTTTGTATCTGAAAACCTGTCTTCAAACCTGGACACCCGAGGATTTGAAACCCGGCAGCTTGCACGCGAGGCCGTGCAAGGCTGGCTCAATTCGCCAAGCCACCGCAGGAATATGCTCGACAAGCATGCTGTCGACATCGGCGTCGCTGTCGCCAAGACGCCGGGGAAGGAGCGCTACATCTCGGTGCAGATGTTCGGCCGGCCTTACAGCCGCGCTTATCAATTCCGAATCAACAATGCTGCCGGCCAGACCGTCACCTACGAGTTCCTTGGAGAGACGTACGAGATCAAGCCGCGCTATACAACTCGGCACACGGAATGCCTTCCGGGCGAAATCGTATTTCGACAGCCATCCTCGAATAGTGTGCTGGCGCGATATCAGACTCAGGACGGTGACGTATTCATTCTGCGGCGGACAAATTCCGGCGTGAAGGTGGAGCTTGTGCGCGAAGGCGAGCAATCAACCGGAACCGCGCCATAGGCAACGCCCGACGCGCCTATGACTCGCACGGGCAGCAAATGATTGAGTGTTCCTCGCGGCGGACTACTTCCGCTCGCGGTCGCGCTGCCAATAAACGAAAAGCACCGTCACGATCGCCGTGAGCACGATCGTGGCCTGAATGTCCGGCCGCTTGATGAAGGCTAGCCACGTCGTGAGCGCCCTGGCCGGTCCGCCGCCTCCAAGCAGCATGTTGTTTGCAAGGATGAACGTCAGCGCGACCACCGCTGTCAGGAGCGAAGCGATCGAGACCTGCAGGGTTCGCTTGAACAAGCGAGGAACTGACAGCTTCCTTCCCGGCACGGCAAGAACAGTCTTATCGGACATGACCAGCCCCGTTCTCTCGACGCCTGCGAAATTTGCTCAGCGTACGACCGCTACGCCGCGATCCTGACGCCACAGCGAATCACTCGCAGCGAGTGTACCCGATTCGGCTGGTTGCTCCGAGTTCGGCTCTCGGAGCCTCAGGCTGCGCGGCCAACAACGTGCGCAATCGGGCGACCGGCGTCCACGTCGGCGAGGAAGCGAGCGATTGCAGAGATCGTCGGAGCATCCTTGAGCAGAGGGGCGTGACCTTGGCCCGGGACGGTCAGTGCAATGCAGTTTGGATGGCGGGCGCACATTTCGTCCACCGTGGTCTTGCTCAAGATGTCCGAGTGCTCACCGCGGAGGACGAGCAGGGGAACGCGGGTCAGGGCGGTGAACTGCGGCCACAGCGGGGGTATTGGCCCATCCGTGGCCGAGAACGCTTTCGCCAGAGCGGGGTCATACCCGGGCGCCGGATAGCCTTTCTCGTCATTGAACCATTGCCGCGCCACCTCTGCCCATTGCTCCTCCGGCACGGCAGGGAAGGCCCGGCGGTTGAGCTCCGCAACCAATTTCGCGGCGTCATCCCAATTCGAGGGGAGGGGCATACTCCCCACGTAGCCTGCGATCCTCGTCAGGCCGCCACGCTCGATCACAGGCCCGATATCGTTGAGGACGACGGCTCCTATTGCTTTCGGCCGCGATGCGGCCAGCGCCATGGCGATCAGCCCACCGCGCGAGGTGCCGATGATGGTCGGTTTCTCGAGACCTAGCAGGACGATGAGATCTTCCACGTCGAGCATCTCGACGGCGATGGTGTAATTGCGCCAGTCGCGATCATATTGGGAGCGTCCCCGGCCGCGGTAATCGAGGGCGTAGACATCGCGCGCCGTTTCGCCGGTCGAGAGAGTCATCGCGAGATCGTGGAAGTCGCGCGAGTTGCGCGTAAGCCCCGGCAGGCACAGCACAGGTCTCAAACGCGAGCCCGGCGCTGGATAGTGGCGGGCATAAAGCCTTAGACCATCATACGAGGTGAAGAAGATGTCCCGCCAGGGCTGGGGTTCGTTTTCCATGACGCGCTGTCTCGTGGGGGAGCTGATGTCGATAAAGAAAGGCCTACGGTGCGGCAGTTGGCTTCTGCCGGCCACGGACCAAATCCGCGCCAATGGAGCCGTTGTGATTTCCTAGCCGGGCCCGATAAACCTGCAAATTCGAAAGCACCTTTTGCACGTAGTCGCGCGTTTCCTCGATTGGGATCTGGTAAATCCAGTCGATCGGGTCGACGCTGGGATCGCGAGGGTCGCCGAGCTCGCGCACCCACTGGCGCGTGCGCCCGGGGCCGGCATTGTAGCTCGTCAGAGTCAAGATATAACTGCCCGACACGTCGTCCATTCGGTCGCCCACATAGGCGCTCGCCAGCATGGCGTTATACGATGGGTCGCTCATCAGGCGTTTGACATTGCACTTGATCCGGTAGTTCCGGCAGATGTGCTTGGCCGTGCCAGGCATGACCTGCAGGATGCCGCGCGCCCCGGCGCCCGACACAGTGGCGCTATTGAACTCGCTCTCCTGACGGGCGAGGGCCAGAAGCAGCGCGGGCTCGGGAGGCGTGCGGAGGGGGTCATAGGCCGGGAAGGCATGAATGGGGTAGGAGTAGTAGAGAAGGTTCATGCCCCGCGCCACAGCGGCTTTCCCCACGCGCAGCGCCATCTGCGTGTCACCCAGTGCTTCGGCGAGATGAGCAACCATCGCCACCTCTGCCTCGGTCTCGAAGTAGCGCTGCAGCTCCGAGATGAAGGCGCGCACCAACACGTTGTTGATCCCGGCCTTCTTGGCGATGACCGCAGCGCGGACCGCATCGAGGTTGTTGAAGCGGTCGATCTGCTCGGCGGTCGGTGCCTTAGGCGGAGTGACGGTGAGCCTCGGTGCGTCCTTGCCTAGCTTCTCACGGGCAAGATGGGCGTGGAACGTGTCCTTGTAGAGAGCCGCGAGCTTGTACAGCTCCCGCGCTTTGCTCCGATTCCCCAGCGCCTCATGGGTGCGTCCGAGCCAGTAGAGAGCCTTCGACCGGCTCAAGGGGCCATCGGCACTTTTCTCGTTCGCTTCGAAGAAAGCCAAGGCCGTGCGCGGGTCCTTCAGGTGCCGGAGAGCGAGCCAGCCGGCCAGAAAGGTTTGCTGGTTGCGCTCATTGACGCTGAGAGGGCCGGCTTCGCGGACAAGCTCGAAGGCCATTTTGGGATTGCCGGCACGCAGGGCGTCGTAAGCCCCCGCCTGCCGCAAGGCCCACCACCCGTCAGGGTTGACCGCCTCTTCGCGATCGGTGGGCGCGGAGAGGAGGATGGTCCACGCCTCTTCGTCCTTGCCCTGCCGGCGAAGCAGGTCGGCTTTCTGGAAAGCAAGTCCCCAGTCGGCTTTGGTATCTGCTGGCAGGGCCGCCATCAGCTTGGCTGCCGATTTCTGGCGCAGGAACACAGCCAGCCGCGCTTCGGCCTTCGTCTGCTCGGACTTGCTCAGCAGCGGGATGATGCGCTTGGCAGCTGCGGCCCTTTCCTTTCGTTGGCTTGACCAGCGCGGAGCGTCGATGAGCAGCCGGTCAAACCGCCACTTGTGGTCCGCTTCCGTTAGAAGACTGCCAAATCGTTCGAGAAACCCCTGTTCATATGCTGCGGGAATATCGAACTCCCGCCAGGCGCGTGACGCGAGATCTTTCGCGCGCTTGGTGTCACCCTCGACGAGATAGGCGGAAGCAAGCGCTGCCAGGCCGAGGCCCGTGGCTGGCTCTTGCTCTGAAAAGGCGTTCTTGATCGCGGCTGCGCTTCCCCCTTGCGCAAAAAGCAGCTCCTCGAATTTCCGGTTGAGAAGCTCGCGATCCGGCCAGGCAGGGTTGGCCTCGAGGAAAGCGCGGATCTGGAAGGCATCCGCCAACCCGGCGCGCAGCCGATACCACTCGACCAGCTTGCGGCCGATCGGATCCGTGATTTCTCTTTGCAGTGCCCGTCCCCGCGACTCGTCCCTGGCGTAGTAAGCGCTGATCGCATCGGTAATACGCTTTGCGTCCTCTTCGCTCAGGGGATGCTCGCGGGCAGGCGCAATGGCCTTGTCGAAGCGAGTGACGTGATCGGACTCGCGCGCGGCTCTATCTGGCGTTAGCAGCGGCTTGGCAGGAAGCCGCGCAGCGTTTGCCTTGACGACCGGAACCGCCGACGGCGCCGCAACGAGTTGCGGACCAGCGGCAGGAGCAGGCCACGCAGCGATCAGAATCGAGAAGGCAGATGCCGCGAGGAGACCTCGGAAAGCGGGAGCGCGAACTAGCACGTGCGTATCGTCTCTCGTCTTGAAGCTGGTGGTCGGTTGTCGGTCATCGGCCCCGGGGGTACCATTTCCCGGCACATATAACTCCCTCACTTAAGATGAACGGGAGCTTCACCTTGCGAACACCCCTTGAAGCGCCTAATGTTCCTAGCCTTAACGAAGGCACTGCAGGTGCGGGGTGGGTACCTAAAATAACGGTATCAAGCACGCACCTCGTGTTCAAGGACGAACGCCCGGGCTGATGCCAACGTTGGTTAGGTTCGGGTAGCCTCTGCTCGAGGAGCAGCACATGTTTAAGGGATCGTTCACGGCGTTGATCACGCCGTTCAAGAACGGCGCTTTCGATGAGACGGCTTATGAGCGGATCATCGAATGGCAGATCGCTCAGGGTACGCACGGCCTTGTTCCGGTCGGAACGACTGGCGAGAGCCCCACACTTTCCCATGAGGAGCACAAACGTGTCGTCGAGGTCTGTGTGGAGACCGTCCGAAAGCGCGTGCCGATCATCGCGGGTGCTGGCTCCAACTCGACGGCAGAGGCGATCGACTTCGCCCGGCATGCGAAGGATGTGGGCGCGGATGCCGTCCTCATCGTCATGCCCTATTACAACAAGCCGACACAGGAGGGCCTCTATCTCCACGTGAAGGCGATCAACGACGCCGTCGACATTCCGATCATCCTCTACAACGTTCCGTCGCGCACGGTGGTGGACATGTCGGTGGCGACCATGGCGCGCTGCGCTCGCCTGAAGAATGTCGTCGGCGTCAAGGACGCGACGGCGAATCTTGCGCGTGCTTCGCTTCAGCGGCTCGCCTGTGGCTCGGACTTCGTCATGCTCTCAGGCGAGGATGCGACAGCGCTTGGCTTCAACGCGCATGGCGGTCAGGGCTGTATCTCGGTCACCGCGAACGTTGCGCCTGCGCTCTGTGCAGAATTCCAGAACGCCTGCCTTGCCGGTGATTTTAAGAAAGCGCTCGGCCTGCAGGACCGTCTGATGCCGCTGCACGAAGCGCTGTTTATCGAAACGAATCCGGGGCCGGTCAAATACGCGGCATCGCTTCTCGGGCTTTGCAGTCCTGAGGTGCGGCTACCACTGGCTCCCGTCGCCGAATCGACGAAGCAAGCCATTGAGGCGGCAATGATCAGCGTAGGGCTGCTGCAAGCGAAGGCGGCCGAGTAGGCGGACGGGGGATCTGGGGACAAAATGGCGGCCAAAGGCAATGGCGGCCGCCGGCTCGTTGCTGAGAACCGGAGGGCGCGCCACGATTACTTCATCAAGGATACCTACGAGGCGGGCATCGCGCTGACCGGCACAGAGGTGAAATCTCTGCGTCTGGGGCAGGCCAACATCTCGGAAAGCTACGCCGCATTTGAAGACGGCGGGCTGACACTGATCAACGCTTACATTCCCGAGTACAAGTACGCCAGCGCGTTCTTCAATCACGAGCCGCGGCGGCCCCGGCGTCTGCTGATGCATCGCCGGGAGCTGCACAGGCTGGCCAATGCCGTAAGCCGCCAGGGCATGACGATCGTCCCGCTGGAGCTCTATTTCAACGAGCGAGGCATCGCCAAGCTGAAGCTGGCGCTCGCCCAAGGCAAGAAGCTGCACGACAAGAGAGAAACGGAAGCCAAGCGGGATTGGGAGCGCCAGAAAGCGCGTTTGATGCGCGAGCGGGGCTGAGCACAATTTCGCGGAGGGCGCCGGGGAGGGTGGGTGACGTACGCGCGCGCTGATACGAGTGCGGCCGAATTCACGGAAGACGAGTTGCGGGCCATCGAGGTGGCTGCCGTCGAGGCTTGGCCCGCCTTCGAAATACACGACATTAGCGGCTGGCTGTGGCGCTACTCGGGCGGCGGATCCCAGAGAGCCAATTCGGTCTCGACTTTGGAGTTCCGCGGGGCCGACCCCGAGGCCGCGATCGCGGAGGCAGAGGCACGCTATTTCAGCCGCAATGCCCCGAGTCGCTTTCAGGTGAGCAGCACCCTCGCCGCGCCGGCGGATCTCGATCAAAGGCTCGCTCGGCGCGGGTACCGCATCCACGAGCCGGTCTCGACGCTCGCGATGCGCTTATCGGTTAATGAAGATATTCCGACAGGCGTTGTTGTTGCCGACCGTCCGAGCGATGGGTGGATGGAGGTCTACCTGTCCAACGTGAGGCCGGATCGTCACGCGGCTGCACCGCGCATCTTGGCTTCGGTGCCAACTCCAAAGGCATTCTTGAGCTTCGAAATTGGCGGGCAAACTCTAAGCACGGCCTTGGCTGTTTTGAGGGGAAATATCCTGATCGCAGAATGCATCGGCACGCGCGCCGAGGCCCGCCGGAAAGGAGCCGCCAAGACCGTTATGGTCGCGGTTGCTGCGTGGGGCTGGCAGCAAGGGGCGAAGATGGTAGCGCTCCAGGCCGTGACCGAGAATTTTCCAGCGCAGCGACTGTACGCAGCCGTCGGATTTCGCGAGGTGGGCCGTTATCACTATAGGCTGCGCGAACGTTGAGGAGAGCAGGCCGTGACCTCTCAAGCAGACTGGCCTTGGCCCGCGCCCGCCGATGATGGGCGTGCTGAGCACTTGGCCCGGGGTATGGCCATTCCAGATATAGCGCTTCCCTCGACACGAGGCCGAGCTGTCTCGCTTGCGCAGATCCCCGGATGGGTTGTCGTGTTCTGTTATCCCTGGGCCGGGCGGCCAGGCGTTCCGAACCCGCCGAACTGGGACAATATTCCGGGCGCGCACGGCTCGACAGCTGAGGCCGAAGGCTTCCGCGATCTTCATCTGGGCTTTGCGGGCATGCCCGCTGCTCTATTCGGCCTGTCCGGCCAGGCGAGCGAGGAGCAGGAAGAGCTGGCGGTGCGATTGAAGTTGCCTTACGAGCTGCTGAGCGATGCTGAAGGAGTGTTCCGGACGGCTCTAAACCTCCCGGTGTTCGAGACCGGAGGAAAGATCTATCTCGCGCGGCTCACGCTGGTATTGCGCGAGGGGCGCATCGATCATGTCTTTTATCCCGTGCATCCGCCGCACACGCACCCCCGCGAGGTGCTGGCCTTCCTCTCGGCCAGGGTTAATTAGCCGATGAAGGAGGTGCCACCGCCAGGCACCACCGCTTGTAAGGTGGCTAGAGAATTTCACCCTCGATGTCCTCGACGGGATAGCCGAGCTTCTCAAGGCCCTCCTCGAGGTAGTCGGCGAGCAGCGGTATCCCTAACAGATACTCGGCAGTCGAGTTGATCTTCTCATTCCGTGCTGTTTCCACCGCCTCTTCGAACTCATCCGGTTCGAAGGTGCCACGGCCAACCCATGCCAGCGCGACGAGGTGAGCCTGCTCGTCATCGTTCAGACTCTCGATGAATTCGACGAGCTCTGGCCGGGTCGTGTCATCCGGCATATCCTCGAGAATATCTTCTGGCTCGCCCTCGGAGCCGCTCCCCTCGTTCGGGAATTCGGCCGCGACCTTGGCATCGTACTCACGAGCCTTGATGATGATGTGGGCCACCTTTTCGGGCGCAATCTCGAGCATGTCAGGGCACCTTGTGGTTCTCTACCTTCAGATTGCCGCGCTTCGGTTCCGCTTCCTTGATCCGACGCAAGGCAGCGCTCGCCATTGAGCTAATCGCAATTGATGCCTGCGGTTCCCGCGCAGCGCAGGGTTCTGCAGATGTAGGGCCGGCCTGCTGACGTCAGCGGCCCGGCCGAGACGGGCGAAGGTGATCCCGGATCGCCTGCAGAACCGCCTTGAACATCTGCGGTGTCAGCTTGCCAGTGCTCGTATTGTACCTAGAGCAGTGATAACTGTCGAACAAGGTGAGGTCCGGCCGGATTGCGTGCCGCGCCCCGTGAGCGAAGGGGAAGGCGGCCCTCCGGGCGCCGAATGCAACGAGGACACTCTCGTGCGCGATGCGGCCAAGAGCCAACACGGCCTCTAACCGCGGGAGCGCGGCAATTCGCCCGATCAGGAATCGGCGGCATGTCGCCACCTCTTCCGGCGTGGGCTTGTTCTGGGGCGGCACGCATCTGACTGCATTGGTCACCATGCAGTCGTTGAGCACCAGCCCATCGGCCGGGTCCGCGAGGTAGGTCCCACTCGCGAAGCCCAGTTCGATCAGCGTCTGATAAAGGAGCTCGCCCGCATAGTCCCCCGTGAACGGCCGCCCTGTCCTGTTCGCCCCCCGAAGCCCTGGCGCCAGCCCGACGATCAGCAGGCGGGCATTAGGATCTCCGAAGGAGCGGACAGGTGCATTGTGCCACTCGGGCTCAGCCGCACGATTGGCCAGACGGAAGTCCACCAGCCGGGGACAGAGCGGGCAGTCAAAATCCGGCTCCGCGGCAGTCAGCTCAGCTGCTGCCGCATCCGGCATACCATGCATAAGGTCAGGCTCCAGAATCAGACCTCTTCGGAGAGGTCATCCTGCTCCTGGAACGGAACCGGCTCAACCCCGGACCGCTGATAGGCCTCCCGCCGTGTGGAATTGCGCTCACTGCGGACCGTGCGCGTTGCCGGGTCACGGCAGATAAACTGCTCCAGGTCTGCCAGGTCAATGAACTGATCGGACTGGCGCCTCAGCTCATCGGCAACCATTGGCGGCTGGGTCTGCAAGGTTGAGACGACGCTGACCCGGCGCCCTTCCTGCTGAAGGGCAGCAACGAGGCACTTGAAGTCGCCGTCACCGGAGAACAGCACGATGTGGTCGAGATTCCTCGACAGCCGCATCGCGTCGACCGTCAGCTCGATGTCCATGTTCCCCTTGACCTTCCGCCGGCCCATGGAGTCCGTGTACTCCTTGGTCGGCTTGGTCACCATGGTGTAGCCGTTGTAGTCGAGCCAATCGATCAAAGGCCGGATCGACGAGTATTCCTGGTCCTCCGCCAGAGCCGTGTAGTACAAAGCGCGAACAAGGTGACCCTGTTTTCGGAAGAGCGCCAGAAGGCGCTTGTAGTCAATGTCGAAACCCAATGCCTTTGCGGTTGCATAGAGGTTTGCACCATCGATGAACAGCGCGATTCTTTCGTGAGGATAAAAATGCATTTGTCACCTCGGGAGCTTCATAGGCAGTTTGTCTCCCCGCTCGACATTCAATTTCGTGTATGGGCCAGGGGGTCGCGTATGAGCCGCGGGCCAGACCCAATGGCTGTCAGAGAATCTCAAGCCATCCAGTAGCTTCGCCCCATTATGGGACCGGAATAGGGCGTTGGGACAATCCCGTGGCCAGCAATATTCAGCTCCTATGATCGTTTCGACCGTTCACGGGATTGCATCGTGCGCGATTCTCATCTCGCTTGGCGCCAATCTCCCGGGGAGATGGGGCTCCCCCATCGAGACCTTGCGCCGCGCCATAGTTGAGCTGCGCGCTCTGCACATCACCGTCGAGGCCGCATCGGCTCTTTACGAGACGGAGCCAATCGGCGGGAATTGGCAGCCACACTACCTAAATGCTGTCATCCTGGCAAAAGCAAAGCTTTCGCCGGCCATGTTGCTACGGGCTCTCAAGCAGCTCGAAAGGCGGGCTGGCCGGCGCTTGGGCGTTCACTGGGGGCCGCGCCCTCTTGATCTCGATATTATAGATTTCTGTGGATTGCGATTCGGATGGCCGTCGGGCAAGCGGCATCGAGGGCGGCTCATCCTGCCTCATCCGGAAGCGCATCGGCGCGCCTTCGTGTTGAGGCCGCTCCTCGACGTCGCTCCTACCTGGCGCCATCCCGTGCTCCGGACTCCGGCGAAAGCTCTGCTAGCAAAGCTCGGGCCACAGCGTCGCGGGGTTCGGCGCATCCTTGATTCGCATTGGATTTTGTGCAATTAGGAAGGCTTCCTGGGACCATCGGGTCGTCGGGGGGCTCAAGCACGCTCTCAAGTTGCTCAAACGAAAGGACACAGAATGGCTCGTGTCACCGTTGAAGATTGCGTCGACAAGGTACCCAATCGGTTTGAGCTCGTACTGCTCGCCGCCCACCGCGCTCGCGCGATCGCCAACGGCAGTCCAATCACGGTAGACCCCGAAAACGACAAGAACCCGGTCATTGCGCTGCGCGAGATCGCCGAACAGACGATCCCGCCCGACGATCTGCGCGAGTCGCTGATCCACTCGATCCAGAAGAACGTCGAGGTGGACGAGCCCGAGGCCGTCGCTGCTCCGTTGTTGACGCGGGATGGGCGGAGCCCACTGCTTGGCCGCGACGACCAGGCGAGCGACAACGTCGTCGATGTCCTCACCGAGGAGCAGCTCCTGCGCGGCATGGAAAGCCTGACGCCGACCGAGCCGTCCGCTTCCATTGGCGGAAATGGGGGGCGCAACGGCCGCTGAGGTTTCCCCATGGGTGGGGCGGCGCCACAAGGAATTGCGGCGCCCTACCGTTCGGAGCGGTGCCGGGTGCGTACTCTCGATTGAGGTGCGCAAACCATGATGCGCCAGTACGAGCTCGTCGAGCGGGTCCTAGCATACGACCCTAACGCCGACGAGGCGCTGCTCAATCGCGCCTATGTCTACGCCATGAAGGCGCACAGCAACCAGAAGCGCGCCTCTGGCGACCCTTACTTTTCACACCCCCTCGAAGTTGCGGCCATCCTCACTGAGCTGAAGCTCGACGACGCGACGATCGCGACGGCGCTGCTGCACGACGTCATCGAGGACACTGAAGCGACCCGGGCGGAGATCGACCAGCTGTTCGGGCCCGAGATCGGCGCCCTCGTCGACGGGCTGACCAAGATCCGGCGCCTTGACCTCGTCTCCAAGCGCGCGGAGCAGGCGGAAAATTTTCGCAAGCTGCTCATCGCGATTTCGAGCGATATCCGCGTGCTGCTCGTCAAGCTCGCAGATCGCCTGCACAACATGCGCACTCTGGAGCACATGCGGCCTGAGGCGCGCGAGCGCATCTCCCAGGAGACGCTCGACATCTACGCGCCTTTGGCGGGGCGCATGGGAATGCAACAGCTGCGCGAGGAGCTGGAGGATCATGCCTTCCGGTGGCTGCACCCGGAGGCCTACAGGACGGTCACCGCACGGCTCGCGCAGCTTCGCGAGCGGAATCGCGGGATCGTCGAGGAAATTCAGGGTGCGCTGCGGGCCAAGCTGGCCGAAGTGAACATCACCGCCGAGGTGTCGGGCCGCGAGAAGAAGCCTTACGCCATCTGGCGTAAGATGCAGAACAAGCAGATCTCGCTGGAGCAGTTGTCCGACATCTATGGCTTTCGCGTCATCGTCGAAAACGTGGAGGATTGCTACCGCGTTCTCGGCGTCGTGCACACGACTTGGAACTCAGTTCCGGGGCGCTTCAAAGACTACATCTCGACTCCGAAGCAGAACGGGTACCGGTCGATTCACACGACCATCGTCGGGCCGCGGCATCAGCGCGTCGAGCTACAGATCCGCACTCGGGAGATGCACCAAGTCGCCGAGTACGGCGTCGCGGCGCACGCCCTCTATAAGGACCACGGCAACGGCTCCAGGTCGGTCTACGAGAAGGATAGCGGCCCCTACATGTGGCTGCGCCGGCTCGTCGAGACGCTGCTCGACGGCAACAATCCGGAAGAGTTTCTGGAGCACACGAAGCTCGAGCTCTTCCACGACCAGGTGTTTTGCTTCACGCCCAAGGGCCGTCTCATTGCCCTGCCGCGCGGCGCAACGCCGATCGACTTCGCCTATGCGGTGCACACCGACGTCGGCAACCACGCGGTGGCGGCGTCCTTAAACGCCGGCAAAGTCCCCCTTTACCCATGTTGCGGAAAG
>QGVC01000394.1 GCA_003242645.1 Pseudomonadota bacterium | reverse complement strand
ACGCTGGGCCTGGGCCACCATCTGCACGATACGCGCCAGAACGGTGTCGCGCCCGATTTTCTCGGCGCGCATCACGAAAGTTCCCGTCTGGTTCATCGTGCCGCCGATGACGGCATCGCCGACGCTCTTGGTGACGGGCATCGATTCGCCGGTGACCATCGACTCGTCGATGGCGCTGCGCCCTTCGATAATCTCACCATCGACAGGGACACGCTCGCCGGGCCGGACGCGTAAGAGATCACCGACCGAGACAAGCTCAAGCCCCACATCCTCCTCGCTTCCGTCTGCATTCACGCGGCGCGCCGTTTTGGGCGTGAGGTCCAACAGAGCGCGGATTGCGCCGCTGGTGCGCTCGCGAGCTCGCAGCTCCAGCACCTGACCAAGTAGTACCAGCACGACGATTACGGCCGCGGCCTCGAAGTAGACGCCGACCGCACCGTCCGGGCCACGGAAACCTTCGGGGAATAGTCCTGGCGCGATGGTGGCAACGAGGCTGTAGACCCACGCCGTGCCCGTTCCCATGGCAATCAGCGTGAACATGTTGAGATTTCGCGTGACGAGTGACTGCCAGCCACGCTCGAAGAAGGGCCATCCTGCCCAAAGCACTACGGGCGTTGCCAGCACGAGCTGCAGCCAGTTGGACGTCTGCTGTCCGAGCCAGTCCGTTAGGCCGGTCAAATGGCCTCCCATTTCGAGCAGGAAGACAGGGAGAGTGAGGACGAGGCCAACCCAGAATCGGCGGGTCATGTCGATGAGCTCGGGGTTGGGCTCCGCCTCGGCGGTCACCAGCTCCGGCTCCAGCGCCATGCCGCAGATCGGGCACGAGCCCGGCCCAACCTGCCGGATCTCAGGATGCATGGGGCAGGTGTAAATGGTGCCCTCCGGCACCGGCTCCTGCTCCCGTGGAGAGAGATAGCGCTCGGGATCGGCCTCGAACTTCTCCTTGCACCCGGCGCGGCAGAAGTAGTAGGTGCGGCCAGCGTACTCGGCGCGATGCTTGGCCGTGTGCGGATCGATCGTCATCCCGCAGACGGGATCTTTGGTCAGATCCTCCGTTTCCGTGCCATCGGCGCCTTTCGTTAGGTATTTCTCTGGCGCCGCCTCGAACTTGGCCTTGCAGCCGGCTGAGCAGAAGTAGTGGGTGACCCCCTCGTGCTCGACCCGGTGCTTGGCCGTCGCGGGATCGACGCTCATTCCGCAGACCGGGTCCTTGACCACGTCGGCGGAAGGATGATGGTGGTGGGCACCAGCCTCATGGCCGTGGCCCGCATGCCCCGATGTGCAGCAGGTTTCTCCGTTCTTGTGTGCGGCCTGGTTATCGTGATGCCCGTGCCCGCTCATGCCGCTGCTCCGAACTTGTGACGAACCCCCCAGGGGTATCTATCAGGATTGACGCTTATACCCCCATGGGGTATCTGTCAATCCATGCAGAAAGAGACGAAAGCATCCTGTCTGAGGCGGTTGGGCCGGATCGAGGGGCAAGTGCGCGGCCTCGCGCGCATGGTCGAGCAGGACCGCTATTGCATCGATATCGTGACGCAGATTTCAGCCGTTAGGGCTGCACTGCGGCGGGTCGAGGAGGAAATTCTCCGGGACCACGTCGCTCATTGCGTCGAGCACGCCATCGCGAGCGGGGATGCTCATGAGCAGCGCAAGAAGGTGGCGGAGCTCATGAGCGTGCTGTCGCGGAGTTACCGCTAGCAGCGGTGAGGGTGGCCGCAACTCCAATCAGTGCCGGGTGAGCGTGAGCACGTCGTTGCAGGCTTGCTCGCATTCGCGACAGGCTTCCGCGCAAAGCCGGCAATGCTCGTGCATCGACGCGTGGCGCTCGCATTCCTCGGCGCAAAGGCGGCAGGCAAGCGCACACGTCTGGAGCTGACTGACCCAGATCTCGGGTGCCGCCATGCTCGGCCGCGACAGAATGCTGAAGGTCGCGTTGCAGATGTCGGCGCAGTCGAGGTTCAAGCGAATGCAGCGGAGCAAATTCTGTATGTCGCCTTCGCTCATGCACGCATCGGCGCAGCTGATGCACGTCTGCGCGCAATCCTGAATGGCATGGATGCTTGCGGCATAATCCTCCAGCGGTTGGGATTGCGGACTGGGATGGGTTTTCAACATCTGGATCGTGTGCGCCATCGGTGTTCTCCGAGTGCTGTGGCGATGTTGCGCTGACAACGCGCACGAAGGGCGGTCGATCCAACAGAACTGGTGCTGATCGTGGGGCTCAAACCTTGGTCGCTGCAGCCGGCAGGCGCTGATGCATGCGGCCGATATCGGCCCAGGGATCGTTGTTCAGCTGCTTCAGGCGCTGCGGCACCGTCTCAATGGTGAACGCTGCCGGATCGAGTTCCGGCGTCAGCTCCTCCCACTTGAGGGGGACCGCGACAGGCGCACCTTGCTTGGCGCGTGTGGAGTAGGGCGCAATCGCCGTCGCGGTGGCGTCGTTGCGCAAGTAGTCGATGAAGATCCTTCCCTTCCGCTCGGCCTTGGGCGTTCGAATGAGGTATTTGCCGGGTGCCCTCTCGGCCATCGCCTTGGCTGTGTTTCGCGCGAAAGCCTTGACCGTGGGCCAGTCGTAGCTACGGACGATCGGTACAACGACATGCAACCCTTTGCCGCCTGTGAATTTGACAAAGGCGGTGAGGTCGAGCTTCGAGAGAGCGCGGCGCAACTCGTGAGCCGCCTCCATGACATCGGTGAAACCGACGCCGTCGCCGGGATCGAGATCGAATATCACCCGGTCCGGCCGGTTAGGGCGGTCGACGCGCACCCCCCAGGGGTGGATCTCGAGGACGCCCATCTGCACGAGCGCAATGAGCCCTTTCACGTTTCGGATGAAGAGGTAGGCGCCCGAGTCCTCGAAGCCTTCAATCGTTACCTGGCTGATCTCCGGTGGAACGCCTGAGCCGGCGTGCCGCTGGTAAAAGCAATCCTTCCGCCGGCCTTCCGGGCAGCGAACCAGTGTGATCGGCCGGTTGACGACATGGGGCAGCATGTATTCGGCGACCGTGCAGTAGTAGTCGGCGAGGGCGCGTTTACTCACCCCCTGATCGGGAAAGAGCACTTTGTCCGGACTGGTCAGGCGAACGCCTTTCAGGGTGATCTCTTCGCCCACGTCGTTTGCCACGTCAGTGCTCCAGGAGCTCGTCGACGAGATGCGGGCTGAGCTCCCGCTCGAGCTGGTCGAAGGTGCACTGCTCGGGCGCCTTGTCAGGGCGCCATCGCAGCAACCGGGTGCCGTGACGGAAGCGGTTGCCGGTCAGGTGGTCATAGGCGACTTCCACCACCAGCTCAGGGCGCAGCGGCTCCCATTTGCCGGTCCGCTCGGTGCTCCAAC
>QGVC01000393.1 GCA_003242645.1 Pseudomonadota bacterium | reverse complement strand
CGACCCGATCGTGACGCTGATCATCGCGGGCTACATCTTGTGGCTGGCATTCACCGAAGTCGGCAGCGTTGCGCGGATTCTAATGCTTGGCGTTCCGCCAGAGATCGACGTCGAGGAACTCATAGCTGCCATTCGCAAGATCGACGGGGTCGAGGACATCCATCACGTCCATGTCTGGGCGATCGACGAGAACCGAAACTCGCTTGAGGCGCACATCGTTGTGCCGGATGACATGGAGCCCGATGCCAAAGCCGTGAAGGACCGGATCAGGGCGCTTGTCCGCGAGCGCTTTGGCGTGACGCACACGACGCTCGAGATCGAGCGCGCCTCAGAGTGTCACGAATTCGGGAACGCGAAATCGATCGGGCACCACATCGGCCATCAGCACTAGGCTGAGTGGTCTAACAAGGTGCCTCAGCAACTTGACTTCGCGCCTAACGACTGAGCGCGATCACCAGCGCCTGCGGGTTGCCGCCGTTCTCGCCGATGTAGCTCTCGAACAGGTTCTTGAGGAACGGGCTCATCCAGAAACCCATTACCTGCGCATCGCGGACACGAAATGTCTTGCCGTGGGGGACCAGCAGCCAGCGAACGTCGTACACGGAGCCGTCCCGCAGGTGCACGCGACTGTCAACGTAAATGGCATCGCCCTCGCGAACCACGGGAGACAAAATCTCGGCGTGGCTGACGGGGTACTTCGGCGCCTCCGAAGCCGCATAGCGAGCTATGAAGCGGACAATGCCGCCGTAGTAGGTTTCCCTGTCCGCAGGCCGCAGCTGGGACTTGTAGTTGCCAAGCGCATAGAGCCCAATCGCAGAAATGTGACCGCGGTTTTGGATCACTTCCATGAAATCGCGCTGCGAGCCCGACCGCGCAGCGGCGATGAGCTCACGCGCCGTCTGCTTCATGAACTCGATGGGGTCGGTCTCCGAGGCACGCACCGAAGGTGCCGCCAGGAAGAGCGTGAGTGCGGATAACAGCGCTATCAAGCTGTGCCGGCTGCGAGAAATCGCTAAACGCGGGGCAACTTGAATGGCCATTCCAATTCTCCCGAACAAGAAACGGACCGACAACATGTTCCGGGCCTCGAGCAGCCAAGCCGACGGCATCCATTGACAGCCGTGGCTCTCCCCGTCAACTGCAGCCGGCTGACGCCGGGTAAGCCTTGCACCTACCATGTCTCCACAGTCACAGTGTACAAACCGTTAGCGATTTGACCAGATCGGATGAATGACATGGCTTACGTTGACGCCGGATGAACGCGGCGGCCGACCCTTCTCAAAAGGTTGAGAAGGTGTTGCGCGAGAGCCCAGGGGCGGCCACCTAAGATGATCTCAGCACGGACCGCGCCGTCGTCAATGTTCTTGCCCGGCTGATTGTCGAGGGGACTGAGCATCCGCGAGGCCTGCGGACGAGTGTGGCTCTGGGCCGATCGTTGACCCTCGTGCCGGACGCCGCGAAACCATTCGGCTGAAGGGCAACAAGCAGATCATCAGAGAGATGACGAGTCCGCCTGCGAGCTGAGCCGCAATCAGCGGCTTCTCGGCGAGGACGCGAAGCATGTCCGGCTGGGCCGCTGCCGCGGCGGCGACGAGCACGTATGGGGTCAGCAGGAGAGCGGCTGTCAGGAGGACGAGGAAATGATCAATCCTCTGCCAGTGCGGCTGTCAGAGGTTGGACTTTCAACTTGCGGTGTCGGATTTGTTGATCGCGGAAAATCGTTGGAGGGCATTTCTTGTAATCTCATCAACGCAACTATTCGTCGGGAGGCTGCCGGAACGGCGGGGACGGCAACTCCTTACCAGGCCAACGGTTCCTTCGTCTGTCACCTCCGGAACAGGCATTACTTAAGATGTCCTTGACGGACATAAAGATATCTTTATATGCTCCTCCGACAAGGAGGCACGGATGGCGCTTGCGGGTGAGCTCGAGATCGAAAGGGCAGTGGCGGGTCTGAAGGCGGCCGCTGACTCCACTCGCTTACGCATCCTCCTGCTGCTCGCAGAAGGCGAGCTCAACGTCAAAGACCTCACCAACATTCTCGGTCAGAGCCAGCCGCGTATTAGCCGGCATGTAAAGCTCCTGGGAGAAGCTGGCCTCATCGAACGGGTGCGCGAAGGGAGCTGGGTGTTTTGTCGGCTTGCTGATGGGCCGGGAGGCGCTCTCGCCCGCGCCCTGGTGCAGTCGGTGAACGCAAACGACCCTGTTTATGTCCGCGACCGCCAGCGCGCTGAGGAGGTCAAAGCCGAGCGCGAAATGGCGGCGCAGGCCTATTTCCGCGCCCACGCAGCGGACTGGGATCGAATCCGTGCCTTGCATGTATCGGAGGCCGAGGTCGAAGCGGCCATGCGGGAAGCGCTGGGCACGGAGCGGGTCGAGCTGCTGCTGGATCTCGGCACGGGTACGGGCAGGACGCTCGAACTGTTCTCGGACATCTATGATCGCGGCATCGGCATCGACCTCAACCAGTCGATGCTTGCCTATGCGCGGGCCAAGCTGCGGCGCACAGGGCTGGACCATGTGCAGGTCCGGCATGGTGACATCTACAACTTGTCATTCCCCGATGGCGTCGCCGATGCCATCGTGATGCATCAGGTGCTGCATTTCCTGAGCGATCCTAGCCGCGCCATCAAGGAAGCAGGTCGTGTGCTGGCGCCCGGCGGACGTCTGCTCATCGTAGACTTCGCCCCGCACCAGCTCGAATTCCTTCGCGATGAGTTTGCCCATGAACGGCTGGGCTTCTCATCGGCCCAAGTCAGCCAGTGGCTGGCGGATGCGGGGCTGTCGTTGGTTTCGAGCCGCGATCTCCCCCCGCCCGCGGGCTCGGAAAGCGGCAAACTCACTGTGTCACTTTGGCTTGCCACCCGTCCGGTCGTCCGGCAACGGAGTTTGGCAAGAAGGTCGGTGGCCCGTCAGTCAATGGAGTCCTCTCTATGAATTCCGAGCGGAAAAGCCGGCTCCTTGGCAACGGGGAGATTACCGTCTCCTTCGAGTTCTTTCCGCCGAAGAACGAGCGCATGGAGGAGGCGTTGTGGGCGGCCGTGCGGCGTCTCGAGCCGCTCAATCCCGCTTTCGTCTCCGTGACCTATGGGGCCGGCGGCTCCACGCGTGAGCGCACGCACGCGACGGTTTCCCGCCTCGTCCGTGAAACGACGCTGTCGCCCGCGGCGCACCTGACGTGCGTGGGCGCCACATGCGAAGAAATCGACTCCATCGTGCGGAGCTATTGGGAAGCCGGCGTCCGCCACATCGTGGCTTTGAGAGGCGATCCGCCGGGTGGCGTCGGCACACGATACGAGCCTCATCCCGGCGGCTATGCAAATGCCGCTGCTCTGGTGGCGG
>QGVC01000051.1 GCA_003242645.1 Pseudomonadota bacterium | reverse complement strand
ACTCCCCTCATCAAGTTGAGGCGCGCGTCGGAGGAGACAGGCTGCACCATTCTCGGCAAGGCGGAATTCATGAATCCTGGCCAGTCGGTGAAGGACCGCGCCGCCCTCTACATCATCAAGGATGCCGTGGAGCGCGGGCTGCTGCGGCCGGGCGGTGTCATTGTCGAAGGCACGGCCGGCAACACCGGCATTGGCTTGACGATCATCGGCGCTGCGATGGGCTTCCGTACGGTGATCGTAATCCCGGAAACGCAATCCCAAGAGAAGAAGGACGCGCTCCGTCTGCTCGGAGCCACGCTGGTCGAGGTCCCCGCGGTCCCGTACAAAGACCCGAACAACTATGTGAAGTACTCCGGACGGCTGGCTGAAGAGCTCGCCAAAACGGAGCCCAATGGCGCGATCTGGGCCAACCAGTTCGACAACGTCGCAAATCGGCAGGCACACATCGAAACGACGGCCGAAGAGATTTGGGAGCAGACGCAAGGGAAGGTCGATGGCTTCTGCTGTGCGGTTGGCTCCGGCGGCACGCTCGGCGGCGTCTCGATCGGCCTGAAGGCCAAGCGCAAGGACATCCAGATTGGCCTCGCCGATCCGCCTGGAGCTGCGCTCTACAGCTACTACACGACGGGCGAGCTGAAGGCTGAAGGCAGCTCGATCACCGAAGGCATCGGCCAGGGCCGCATCACTAAGAATTTGGAAGGTGTCCAAGTCGATCATGCCTGGCGGATCGAGGATGAGGAGGCCGTGAGAATCGTCTTCCAGCTCCTCGAAGAGGAAGGCCTCTGCCTCGGCGCCTCTTCCGGCGTCAATGTCGCTGGCGCGATCCGGCTTGCGCGCGAAATGGGCCCCGGCCACACAATCGTGACGGTGCTTTGCGACTACGGCACGCGCTATCAATCCAAGCTGTTCAATCCCGCCTTTCTGCGCAGCAAGAACCTTCCAGTTCCTGCATGGCTGGAGGCGCAGCAGCGGAGTTTACCGTCCGTGTTCGTCAAATCTGAATAGTCCTGACGGTGAGCACCATGGCCACGACCGAACCGCTTTACCGCGCCGATTCGTACCTGCGTGATTGCACGGCCACCGTGCTCGCCGTGAATGAGCGCGGCGGCATCATCCTTGATCGGACGGTATTTTATCCTACGGCCGGCGGACAGCCGGGCGATCGCGGCGTAATCGAGGCCGAAGGAGTGGGCGAGTGTCCCATCGCCACCACGGTCTATGGCGAGGACCGGACGACGATCGTGCATGTTCCCGCGGAAGGAGCGGCCGTGCCGCAAGTCGGCAGCACCGTCCGCCTCGTGCTCGACTGGGAGACACGCCACCGCCATATGCGGATGCACACGGCCCTGCACCTGCTGTGCTCGCTCGTAAAGTTTCCGGTGACTGGCGGCCAGATTGGCGCCGAGGAAGGGCGGCTGGACTTCGACATCCCGGACGCGAGCGCCGTCGACAAGGATCATCTGACGGAGGCCATCAACGCGCTGATCAAGGCCGACCATCCGGTGACCGAACGTTGGATCACGGAAGAGGAGCTCGACGCCAATCCGCAGCTCGTGCGGACGATGAGCGTCAAGCCGCCGCGCGGTTCCGGCCGTGTTCGCCTTGTCGCCATTGGCGAGAATGGCTCGGTCGATCTTCAGCCTTGCGGCGGAACGCATGTGCGCTCCACGGCAGAGATCGGTCCTATCGTTGTTTCTCGGATCGAGAAGAAGGGCAAGCAGAACCGCCGTATCAGGCTGGCGTTTGTCTAACAGATCACGAACGCACCAGGAGGCTGCTGAATGGCTCCCGCTCCCAGCTCCTACCTCGTCGAGACGGACTGGCTCGCTCAACACCTCGATGCGCCAGATCTCGTGGTGCTCGACGGCTCATGGCACTTGCCGACATCTGGCCGAAACGCGCGAGCTGAGTACGAGCAGGAGCACATTCCGGGCGCTCTCTTCTTCGACATCGACGAGATTTCAGACGAAAACTCATCTTTGCCGCACATGCTGCCGTCCACGGTGAAGTTCGCCAGCCGCATGAAGAAGATGGGCATCGGCGACGGCATGCGCATCGTGGTGTATGACAGCGTCGGCGTGTACTCGGCAGCCCGCGTCTGGTGGACTTTTCGCGCCATGGGGCATGAGGATGTCGCCGTGCTCAACGGCGGGTTGCCGAAATGGAAGGCCGAAGGCCGCCCGGTCACGTCGGAGCCACCCCCGCCACGCTCGCCACGCCATTTCACGCCGCGGCTCAATGCCAGCCTCGTGCGAGACCTCGAGGATATAAAGAGGATTATCGAGACCGGATCCGCGCAGATTGCCGATGCTCGCAGCCCGGGACGGTTTGCAGGCACGGAACCGGAACCTCGCCCAGGCCTGCGCAGCGGCCATATCCCCGGCTCGCGGAACGTTTACTACGCGCGCCTGCTCAACCCAGATGGCACGCTCAAGTCGCCCGAAGAGCTGCATCGTATCTTCACGGAAGCCGGGATCGATCCAACGAAACCCGTCGTCACGACCTGCGGCTCGGGCGTGACTGCTGCGATTCTCAGCTTAGGGCTCGCTCTCATTGGGCAGCCGGACGCTGGCCTCTATGACGGCTCGTGGAGTGATTGGGGCCGCGAGGATGCCGGTACGCCCGTCGAGCAGGGCTAAGGTGGTCGCCCTGCGCGACGTCGCGAACCCGGCCTCACATGGTGCCCGGATACAATCCTCCATCGACGACGATATTTTGCCCGGTGATGTAGCCCGCGTGGACTGAGCAGAGGAAGGCGGCGATCGCCCCGAATTCCTCGGGTGTGCCGAAACGCTTGGCTGGAGTTTCCTTCTTGCGCTCCTCGTGAACTACCTCGAACGGCTGACCACGCGTCTCAGCGATCTTCTTCGATGTCGCGCGAAGCCTATCAGTATCGAATGGGCCGGGCAGCAGCGCATTGATTGTGACGTTCCGATGAACAGTCTTGCGCGCGAGCGCCGCCACCGCGCCGGTCAGCCCGCAACGTGCGCCGTTTGAAAGCTCCAGGGTCGGAATGGGCGCTTTCACGGCCGCGCTCGTGATATTCACGATCCGTCCGAAGCCGCGCTCCATCATCCCGTAGACGGTGGCATGGATCAGTGCGATTGGGGCCAACATGTTGCCTTCAACGGCCTTGCGCCAATCATCGAGGGAGAAATCCTTGAAATCTCCTGGCGGCGGTCCACCGGCATTGTTGATCAGAATGTCGGGGGTCGGGCAGGCTTCGAGCAGGGCGCGACGGCCTTCCTCCGTAGTAACGTCGCAGGCAATGGCGGTCACCTTGGGCGCGCCGAGCTGGCGAAGATGCTCGGCCGTGGCTTCCAGCGCCTCCTTACCGCGCGCGCAGATCGTCAGCTCAACACCTTCTCGCGCCAGCGCCTCCGCGCACCCTCTTCCTAATCCCTTCGATGCAGCACAGACGATTGCCGATTTGCCTCTGATGCCGAGATCCATGGCCTCGCTTCCTCCAGTGATAGCGGACGCAGGAGAGTATGCGCGGGATCAATCGATGTCGACCGCCGGTCGAGCAGCTACAGCCAGCCTTTATGGCGGAAATAGAGGAAAGGCAGCACCGCCGACAGCACCATCATCAGCAGCGCCAGCGGATAACCGTAAGTCCATTCAAGCTCGGGCATGAACCGGAAGTTCATGCCGTAAATGGATGCCACAAGCGTCGGGGGCAGCAGCACGACGGCAACGACCGAGAACAGCTTGATGATCTGGTTCTGCTCGATTGAGACGAGCCCCAACGACGCATCCAGCAGGAATGCGATTCGGGAGTTCAGATAACCAAGATGATCGGCGAGCGATTGGACGTCCCGGCCCGCCATTCTGATCTGCTCCCGGGTGCTCTCGGCGTCTTTGCGCTGCGCCGTGATCTGGCCGAGATAGGTCAGGAGACGCCCGAGCGAAAGCAGGCTATCCCGCAGCTTGGAGGCCACCTCCCCCGCCTGCCCGATCTGCTTGAGAATAACATCGAACCTTCGTGTCCGTGTGGCCGTGCCGCCCTTCATATAGAAGATGCTATGTGCCAGGCGATCCGTATCGGCCTGCAGCCGCTCGATGATGTCGGCCTCGCGATCGATGATGGCCTCGAGCAGCCCCAGCAAAATCGCCAGAGCGGAGCCCGCAGCGACGTCCCCCTTTTCGGCCCGGCTGAGGAATATCGGAAAAGCGCGCGGCTCGGCATAGCGCACCGTCACGAGTGTCTTCTCGGTGAGAATGAATGTGATGGCTGTCGATTCGGGACGAGCTGTTTCGGACCGGTGGAGGACAGTCGCTGTCATGAAATGCGCGCCGGATTCCTGATAAAGCCGGCTGGAGACCTCGATCTCAGCCATCTCCTCGCGAGTTGGCACGAGGATGCCGAGGTGGCGCTCGACAAGCAATTCCTCCGACCGGGAGGGACAGACCAGATCGACCCAGACGGCCTCAGATATTGCGCTCTCGCCTTCGGCCTTGACCAGACCACCGCTGCGTGCGTGATAGATTGTGAGCATTCTCTTGCCTGCGCGTTCGCTGAACCAAGACTGCAATCATATTTCCGGCGAGTCTGCAGCCCGGATTTCGAGTTATCCGTTTCATAGGTCGCAAGCCAGGGCCGAACGCCATGAAGGACGCAGCTGAGCTGGATCGCGAATTCGGAATCGAAAACGAGCTGGGCTTCGCCGAGATGGAGGGCGAGCCGATCGCTTGGATCAGGAACGCGGCCTGCTCAGCCACGATAGCCCGCAAAGGCGCGCAGGTTCTGAGCTGGTATCCGCAGGGACACGCCGAGGTTTTCTGGGTCTCTCCCATTCGGCCTAAACACTCAGAGATTACTGTACGGGGCGGCGTGCCGATTTGTTGGCCCTGGTTCGGCCCCCATCCCGATGACCCGACCAAACCGATCCACGGTTTCGTGTGCGGGCGACGCTGGACTGTCACCGGATCAAGTAAGTTGGCCCAAGCGACCGAGCTGGTGCTCAAAACCGAAACAACGCCGGCGGATGCTGTCCTGTGGCCTTATCAGGCGGAGCTCACTTTGCGGATCATCGCCGGCGCCACGCTCAAGCTGGAGCTGACGACCCGCAATACCGGCACTAAAGCGTTTGATCTCACCGAGGCGTTCCACTCGTACTTTTACGTCTCCGATATCTCTCAAGTGGAGATTTGCGGATTCGAGGGGCTCGATTACCTCGACAAACTCGATGCCTACGCCCGCAAACGGCAGACAGGACCGATCATCGTTAATGGCGAAGTCGATCGGATTTACCTCGGCCACTCGGACAGGGCTGTGGTACGCGACTTTGGGCTCGGACGGGCCATTGTCATCAGCAAGTCGGGGAGCACAAGCAGCGTCGTCTGGAATCCGTGGGAAGGGCGCGCGAAAACATTCGGCGATATTCCCGAGGATGGTTACCGCCATTTCGTATGCGTCGAGACGGCCAATGCCGGAGACGACGTGATCCACCTCGAACCCGGCGCAGAGCACACCTTGATGGCCGAGTTTCAAGTGGCGACGGGCTAAGGCTGCATCGCCGAACGTCGTAGTGCAGAAGGTCTACGCGATTTCGATCACAGCATCGACGGCGTAGACCCCCGGCAAGAGCAGTAAGCCGAAGTTGCAGCCCCGAGCGCTCTCGCATTCGTGGCACACTCGATTTTTTCCTTTCCGAAGAAAAGAGCGCAGGCCTATTACGAAATCGTGCGATCACTCGAATTTATTGGCGCCAGTCGGAAACGATCTGGATCGAAGCCGTTATAGCCCCTCGAATTACAGGGGAAGACTTTCGGACGTCCGAAAAGGCCTGCGCTCAAAGACGGCCAAATTTCACTGGGCTTTTTTCAGGCTCCTTACATAAGCAATGACTTTCAGCATGTCGTCGATGCTCATGCCTCGCCTGGCGAACGATTGCATCGCCCCGCGACCGCCGCCGTAAACAACCTCAAAGTCGCCGATGTCCGTACCGACGCGCGGATTGATGACTTCATCGTCGATCAGGCTGGGGCCGAGCCGTCCTGAGCCATCCGGCAGATGGCAGGCCTGGCAATTGCGCTGATAAATGCGCTTGCCAGCCTCGAGCGCCGCGGCATCGCCGATGTAAGGGTTTTTGCCGGTGGCAAGGAATTGCTCAACGGCGGGCGTCACCGTTTCGCCTGGGCGAGGCTTGACTTCCAGCGGTGAGTTGTCGAGTGCGTGGCGAAATTCGACGGCGGGTTGCGTTGCTGAGCTCGGCAGCGCCGACGCCACGAGAACCACGGCGCTGACGAGAATGCTGCTGAATTGCCTCAAGTCCACCTCCAAACTAAAGGGCCGACCTGGGCCGGCCCCTTCGCATTGCTCCTAGGACTTCCTTGTTTAGTTGCGCACAACCTTTGCAACCTCGGCGCCCGGAGGAACCTTATCGGCTTCCACGATGCGCCAGAGGGCACCCGGGGGATTTGCAAGCGGACCCTGGTCCTCGAGGTAGAAGCAGTAGCAATTCACCGCGAGCACAGTGCCATCCTCGTCAACCGTTCCGGCAGTGAACTGCAGCTGGGTCTGCAGGAACTCCTGCATCTTCCACTTGCCCTCGTCCCACTGGACGCCCCATAGGCGGCCAGAGCACCAATCGCCGACGAGATAGGCTTTCTTCAGCCCAGCATAGTTTGCAACGCCGAGGCCTTGCGCAGAGCAGCCCCACCCGTCCTTCAGCTTCTCAGCACCGGGATAAGGCTCCTCATGCGGATATTCGGCGACCGGCAGGACGCCCACGATGGGGCACTTCTCGCCCGGCCCCTTGTGCGGGTGGCACTTGGAAGCCTGGTTCAACCGCCAACCGTAATTCTCTCCGCCCTTAGACGAAGCAGGCTGCCAGTTGATTTCTTCCCAATGGTTCTGGCCGACATCCGCTATGAAAAGGTCGCCAGAAATTTTGTCGAAATGGAACATGTATGGATTGCGAAGGCCATAAGCCCAAATCTCAGGCCGCGCTCCGATCTTGATCTGATCGAAACCCTGTTCGGTGATCCCGAAGAGGGACATCATTTGCGGCCTGTCGGCCTTCGCGAAGGGGTTGTCTTCAGGAATCCGGTACGGAACGTCATCCGGCGTATCGACATCAATCCGCAGCAATTTGCCGAGGAGCGTATCGAGACGCTGGCCGGCGTTGAGCGGATCGCCTTCCCAACCGCCGTCGCCCTTGCCGATGTACAGCATGCCGTCCGGACCGAAGGCGATCATTCCGCCGTAGTGGTTATAGTACGGCTGCGGAATGTTCATGATCACCTTGACCGTCTTGTTCGCCTGCTCGGTCGTGATCTGGTCAGGGCTGTTCGGGTCTACGGTATAACGTGCAATGATGGAGGCGCCGTTGAAGGGCAGGGATGAATAATGAACGTAAACGTAGCCGTTTTCCTTAAATTTCGGATGGAAGGCTATCGACCATAGCCCCTGCTCGACAAATCCGGTCTGCACCTCGCTGCCGAGCGGATTTGTCACCGTCAAATCGAGAAACGGCTCGGGAAGAACTTTACCATCCTTCACGACTTTCACGCGTCCAACGCGCTCCACCACGAAAATGCGGCCAGAGCCGTCGTTGGCGACACTGACGCCAACCGGATCGTTGAACCCGTCAGCCACCTTGACGAGCGCGAGCTCCTTCGCCCCGGTGATTTTTCCGCCGGGTCGCGCAACTTGATCTGGTGAGGTGGGAATTTCCTGGGCAATTGCAGGCGCAACGAGAAAAGCCCCCAATACGGAGAGCCAGCCCAACCTAGTCACGACTTCCTCCTCCAATTAATTTAAAGATTAAAGAGGCCTCTCCCCCAGCCCTCATTTTGTTGGCGGCAGAAACTACCGCTACAGAGAGCGGCAGAAACCACCGCTACAGACTAGAGACTGCCTCTAAAAGGGTGCGTTATCAAGCTGCTTTTCATGAAGCGAGGCAGCTCGAATTTCTGCTTCGCCTTAAGGACGCCACGTCCCAAGATTCGAAGCAGCGCTCCGTCGACGACAGAGGAAAGTTGCGTAGGCACGATCGGGTGCCGTCTCACCCGTCGGAGGCATGTATCCCAGCTCGAAGTCTGGTTGAATAGCCGTGTCGGACTAGCGCCGCACCCCCTATCCACTGACCCTGAGCGCTCGTAGCCAAGTGCCCCTCCGGCGGCTCGCCCGAGCGCCCTGCCGCGGCGGTCGAGGGGCTGCCTCGAAGGCACCCTGAAGTGTGTTGAAGCCTGCATTCAGAGGCGGTTATGGGCTTTCCCTACCTTTAGCACTCTCCCCTTGACAGTGCCAAAGGTGCGACTAATTACATCGGCGAAGCGGGCGCCGCAGGCGGGCCCGCGTTTCGGAAAGCACTAGCTGGTTAGGCAATGGAGGTTGGATTCGATGAAGTTTCGGCCCCTGCATGACCGTGTTGTGGTGCGCCGCATCGAGGCAGAGGAAAAGTCAGCCGGCGGCATCATCATCCCCGACACCGCGAAAGAAAAACCTCAGCAGGGTGAGGTGCTCGCCGTAGGACCCGGCGTCCGTGATGACAAAGGCAACATCAGACCGCTCGACGTCAAGCCCGGTGATATCGTGCTCTTCGGCAAATGGTCCGGTACCGAGGTCAAGATCGACGGCGAGGAGCTGTTGATCATGAAAGAGAGCGATATCATGGGCATTCTCGAAAAAGAGGCCAAGGCGAAAGCCGCAGCCTGATCTCTTCCCATCCTTATAAATCTGTCACGAGTAGAATTCAGCCGGCGCCATGATGGCGCTCGGCAGAGGTTAGCTGTTGCCTTCGGCGCCAATTTGAAAAAGGCCGCCGAACTCAGAAAGAGCAACAATTCTTCGAGAGGAACAAGCAAGCTATGGCCGCGAAAGAGGTGAAATTTTCGCACGACGCGCGCGAGAAAATGTTGCGCGGCGTCGACATTCTTGCTGATGCCGTAAAAGTGACGCTCGGTCCCAAAGGGCGCAACGTCGTCATCGAGAAGTCTTTCGGTGCTCCGCGCACCACGAAGGACGGTGTGACGGTCGCCAAGGAGATCGAGCTTGAGGACAAGTTCGAGAACATGGGCGCGCAGATGCTGCGCGAGGTGGCGTCCAAGACCAACGACCTCGCCGGCGACGGCACCACGACCGCCACTGTTCTCGCCCAGGCCATCGTACGCGAGGGTGCCCGCTCAGTTGCCGCTGGTGCCAACCCGATGGACCTGAAGCGCGGCATCGACATGGCCGTGAACGCCATCGTTGCCGACCTCAAAAAGAACTCCAAGACCGTCACCAATAGCAGCGAGATCGCCCAGGTGGGCACGATCTCGGCCAACGGCGACGCTGAGATCGGCAAGATGATCGCCGAGGCGATGGAGAAGGTCGGCAAAGAGGGCGTCATCACTGTCGAGGAAGCCAAGAGCCTCGAGACCGAGCTCGAGGTGGTCGAAGGCATGCAGTTCGACCGCGGCTACATCTCGCCGTACTTCATCACCAATCCCGATAAAATGACGGTCGAGCTCGAGGATCCGTATATCCTCATCCACGAGAAGAAGCTGTCGTCGCTGCAGCCGCTGCTTCCGGTGCTCGAGGCCGTTGTCCAGACCGGCAAGCCGCTCCTCGTCATCGCCGAGGACGTCGAGAACGAGGCGCTCGCGACGCTGGTCGTCAACAAGCTGCGCGGCGGCTTGAAGGTCGCTGCCGTCAAGGCGCCGGGCTTCGGTGACCGCCGGAAAGCGATGCTCGAGGATATCGCCATCCTCACCAACGGTCAGGTTGTCTCCGAGGAGCTCGGCATCAAGCTTGAGAACGTGACGATCGACATGCTTGGCCGGGCCAAGCGGGTGACCATCGACAAGGACAACACCACCATTGTTGACGGCGCCGGCAAGAAGGAGAACATCGACGCCCGTATTGCTCAAATCAAGCAGCAGATCGAGGTGACCACCTCCGACTATGACCGCGAGAAGCTGCAGGAGCGTCTGGCGAAGCTCGCTGGCGGCGTTGCGGTGATCAAGGTCGGCGGTGCGACCGAGGTCGAGGTGAAGGAGCGTAAGGATCGCGTCGATGACGCCCTGCATGCGACCCGCGCGGCCGTCGAGGAAGGCATCGTCCCGGGTGGCGGCGTTGCCCTGCTGCGGTCGCTGAAGGCGCTCGATGGTCTCAACCCGGCCAACGAGGATCAGAAGACCGGCATCAACATCGTCCGCCGTGCGATCCAGGCCCCTGCGCGCCAGATCGCTGAAAACGCAGGCGAGGACGGCTCGATCATCGTCGGCAAGATCCTCGACAACAACTCGTACAACTGGGGCTATGACGCCCAGACTGGCGAGTACGGCGACCTTGTCGCCAAGGGCATCATCGACCCCACCAAGGTGGTCCGTACGGCTCTGCAGGACGCCGCTTCCGTCGCGGGCCTGCTGATCACCACGGAGGCGATGATCGCCGAGAAACCGAAGAAGCAAGCTCCTGCCCCGTCAACGCCGGGCGGGATGGACTTCTAAGGTCCTTCCGTAGTAGGGCACGCGCAATAAGCGCGTGCCCTTTTTTCGACATGAGAGCGCCGTTTACCGGACCGCGCTATCAGGCGTAAAGCTTTGATGAATAAAGGGAGGGCCCATGCCTGCATTGATCGAAGCCGAGGCTTTGAAGAAGAGCTTCGGCAGCATCAAGGCGGTCGACGGGATCTCACTGACCGTCATGCCCGGAGAGGTGCTCGGGTTTCTTGGCCCCAACGGTGCCGGCAAGTCCACCACGATGAAAATGATCACCGGCTTTCTGGAGCCGGACTCCGGGACGGCACGTATTGCGGGCCATGATGTGCAGCAGGAGCCGCTCGCCGCGAAGGCACGCCTCGGATACCTGCCCGAAGGTGCCCCCGCCTACGCGGAAATGACACCTGCCAAGTTCCTCCGCTTCATTGCAGCGATCCGCGGCTTCCGGGGAGCCGAGGCTCAAAAGCGCATCGACGCCGCTGTAGAGAAGACCGGACTTCATTCCGTTCTCGACCAGACCATCGAAACACTCTCGAAAGGCTTCAAACGCCGGGTCGGCATTGCCCAGGCCATCCTCCACGATCCCGACGTGCTCATCATGGACGAGCCGACGGACGGGCTCGACCCCAACCAGAAGCATCAGGTTCGCGAGCTGATTCGCGAGATGGCCCGTAGCAAGGCCATCATCGTGTCGACCCACATCCTCGAAGAGGTCGAAGCCGTCTGCAGCCGTGCCGTCGTCATCGACAAGGGGCGCATCGTTGCCGACGGCACTGCTGAGGACCTGCGCCAGCGCGCACCCAACCATGGCGCCATTGCGATCCGCGTCGCGTCGTCCCACGCCGATCTGGTCCGGCAGACGCTGGAGCGCTTCTCCTCGATTGCAGCCGTCGAGACGGTGAGCAAGGTCAACGGGCATCTCCAGCTTCGGGCGCTGCCGAAGGTCGGGATGTCGATCGCTGCCGAGGTCACGCAGGCCATCCGTGAGTCCGCGATCGCCGTTGAGGAGATCTACGTCGAGCGCGGCAAGCTCGACGATGTCTTCCGGCAGATCACGACGTCGGATCAGGGAGACCGCCATGCTTGAGAGCCTGAAGCGCACCTGGATCATCACCAAGCGCGAGTTCGGCGCTTACTTTGCGACGCCGCTGGCGCTCGTCTTCCTCATCATCTTTGTCGCGCTCACCGGCGCGTTTGCCTTCTACGTCGGCAACTTCTTCGACCGTAATCAGGCCGACCTGACGAGCTTCTTCGTCTATCACCCCTGGCTGTTCCTGCTGCTCGTGCCGGCCGTTGCCATGCGGCTCTGGGCGGAGGAACGGAAGACGGGCACCATCGAGCTTCTGATGACCCTGCCGATCTCGCCAAGCGATGCCATCCTCGGCAAGTTCCTGGCCGCTTGGGCGGTCATTGGCGTGGCCCTGGTGCTGACCTTCCCGATGTGGATCACAGTCAATGTTCTGGGGACACCGGATAACGGCGTCATTCTCACGAGCTACGTTGGCAGCTTCCTAACCGCAGGAGCCTTTCTGGCCATCGGCTCGTGCATATCAGCCCTGACCAAGAACCAGGTCATCGCCTTCATTGTCGCGGCAGCGGTCTGCTTCCTGCTGCTGATGAGTGGCCTTGATCTGGTGCTCAATGCCTTCCGTGTCTGGGCGCCTCAGTTCGTCGTCGCAGCCATCCAGAGCCTGAGCTTCCTGTCCCACTTCGAAGACTTTTCGAAGGGGATCGTCAGCCTGCCGGCTTTGATCTTCTACGCGTCGGTGATCGTGTTCGCGCTCTTCGCGAACCGGATCATCATCGATCAGAAGAAAGCGGCTTGAGCGGAGGAAGTGCCCAATGGCTACAGAGCGTACACCCCTTTCTGAGAAGGTCACCGGGTGGCTTACCCGCGTGCCGCGGCACACGCTCGCCTGGACGGGCCTCGCCCTTGCAGGGATCGTTTTCCTCTCGATCAATCTGATCAGCGCCACAGCCTTACGATCGGTAAAGGCCGACTTCACGAAGGAGGGCCTTTACACGATTTCCGAAGGAACCCGTAAGGCGCTGAGCCAGATCGAGGAGCCGATCGATATCCGCGTCTACTACTCGAACAAGCTCGGCGAGGCTGCGCCGTCCTTCGCCAAGAACTTCGAGCGGGTCAAAACGCTTCTCGAGCAGTATCGCTCGATCTCCGGCAACAAGCTCAGGGTCTCCTACATCGATCCCGAGCCGTTCTCCGATGCCGAGGACCGCGCCGTTGCTGCGGGCCTGCGGGGCATTCGCCTCAACCCCGAAGGCGACCTCGGTTACTTCGGAATGGTCGGGGCCAACTCCACCGACGACGTCGAGATCATCGGCTTCTTCGCGCCAGAACGTGAGCGGTTCATCGAATACGACGTCACCAAGCTGATCTATTCGCTGGCTAACCCGAAGAAGCCGGTCATCGGCCTCCTCTCCACGCTGCCCATCGAAGGCGGGCTCAATCCAATGATGGGCATGCGGGGGCCGCCGCTGCCGCCGCAGATGGTGATGCAGCAAATTCGCGAGGTCTTCGAGGTCAAGAGCCTGAGCAAGGAGCTGGACGAGATACCCGAGGACGTCGATGTGCTGATGATCGTCCAGCCTGATGGGCTGCCGGCCAAGACCGTTTACGCCATCGACCAATTCGCTCTGAAGGGCGGGCGAATTCTGGCTTTCGTCGATCCCGTGCCGGAGACGCTGCAACCGCCCTCGCCCATGTTCATGGGAGCCAACCCGAATTTTGATGAGTTCGGAAAGCTGCTCAAAGCCTGGGGCGTCGAGTTCGATGTCAAGCAGGTCGCCGGCGACATCGAGCACGCTCGGCGCGTGCAATTCGGTGGCGGAGTGAATAATGTCGTCACCGACTATGTCGCCTGGCTCTCATTGGACAGCAGCAATTTCGACCAAGGCGATGTCCTCTCCGCCGGCATCGAGCGGCTCAACCTTGCTTCGACAGGTTTCCTCAGCCCAGCTGAGGGAGCTACCACGAAGCTCGCGCCAGTGGTCCAGACCAGCTCGCAGGCGGCCAGTATTCCGACAGAGAAGATCTCGCCCATGCCGGATGCGGTCGCTCTGCTGCGGGAGTACAAGCCCGGCGGCAAGCCCTTGGTGATTGCGGCGCGGGTCTCCGGGCAGGCCAAGACAGCCTATCCAGACGGTCCGCCGAAGGAAGAAAAGAAGGACGAAAAGGCTGAGGACAATAAGTCCGAAGATTCCGGAAAAGCGGCCGATGCTAGCGCCTCGGAATCCAAAAAAGCCTCGGCAGAGCATCGGACCGAGGGGAACATCAACGTCCTCCTGGTCGCGGATACCGACCTTCTGAGCGACCAGTTCTGGGTCGATGTCCGCGAGTTCCTCGGCCAGCAGATCGCCATCCCCAACGCGCACAATTCGGCGTTTGTGGTTGGAGCGTTGGAGAACCTCTCCGGATCTGACGCTCTGCTCACGCTGCGTGGCCGCGGCGTCGTCGACCGGCCATTCGAGCTCGTGGCCGAAATCCGCCGCGATGCGGAGCGCCGCTATCGCGAGAAGGAGCAGGCGCTGACGGCGAAGCTCAAGGAGCTGCAAGATCAGCTTGCCCAGCTCGAGCGCGTCGGCGAAGGCGAAACGATCATCCTGACAGATAAAGAGCGCGAGGCCATCGAACGGTTCCGCGCTGAGATGCTGGCTGTTCGCCGAGATCTGCGTGAGGTGAAGCGAGCGCTGCGCGAGGACATCGACCGCC
>QGVC01000392.1 GCA_003242645.1 Pseudomonadota bacterium | reverse complement strand
GAGTAAGCTGTTCCAAGCGATGTGGGTCTGAGGCCGCGGTTACCGCAAGCTTCGGACGGTTGGCGTTCCTAAGGGACCCGGGGTCGCATATGTCGCTCGATCTCCCAGACACTCTGGGTCGGATATTCACTGGATGTGGTGTCAAGGGCTAAGAAAGCCGAGACGGGGAAGTCCTGCAGGCTTCCGCAGTCGAAGGCAAGTCGGCCTCGCCAACGAACAGAAACAGCGCCGGAGATTGGAGTCAGGTTGATTGGGTTCAGCGCGCGAGGTTTTCAGCACTCAGCTCCCCGGCAAGGTCTACGCCCGTTAGGGTGACGCTGCTTTCTACCATTCCCCTTCGAAGGAATCGACGCCAAGCGGCCAAATTGGGCCGCTGAGGCGATTCTTGAGGTCTCCTAGCAGAAGGGGGTAGCCAAAACGAGAAACGCCGCTTACGGCTCACCAAGTGAAGCGACGCGTTAATTCCATCCGAATCCCAGAGTGGTCTGGCAGCGCGGGAACGCTAAATGATTGCCGTAAGATGCCAAAGGTAATCCCTTCTCAACTTATAGGTTGAACTTCGCGCGGGAATTGAATTCAGGAGCGCTGGTTTTCGGCTCTCAGGATCCTCGGCACCCTAGGTTCGTTGGCGTGGCGGTGCTTTCTGCCGCCTCCTTTGAGAAAATCGCCGCTAAGCCGCCAAATTTGACCTCTGAGGCGATTCTTAAGCTCTCCTAGTGGGGAGGGGAGCCAGGAACGAGAAAGGCCGGTCACAGCGCAAATTTGGGCCTTTGTGAGCCATGCAGCTGCGATGCTGGAGTGACCCGAGCAGTCGGCTGCGCTCGATCGTATAGCGCCTGGCGCGCGACGCTAAACCGGGCGCTGCTCCGGCGAGCCGTTTTGTGTCGGCGCGGCTTTGGACGGCTGCCGGGGACGCTGGTCATCAGGGGAGCCGCAAGTTGCCGACTTGGCGGCTCTTGCTTTGGCGCCCCTTCAATTGCGTGCCTGCATACTTTATTTCAGATGGCGCTGAAAACACTAGAGATAGTTGCTCCCTGCTAAATTCGCTTGATGGTCTGGGCGCTTGGCCAAACTTGGAGCACCTACATCAATTTTGGGTTCGTGTTGAACGCTTCTGGCGCTCGTACGATGGGCCAGGAAATAAAGACGCGTATATACATTTTCGATTGCTCGCCATCGATACGAATTCAGGGAGATAAACACCTGGGGCAGCTGGCTAAGCGAGGGGCGCTCGGCAGTTTCCGACAGCGACTGCTGGCCCTAGAGGTGGTCGAGTTACCAACATGCTCCTTTTCGGTTGGATCAGCCCGCCCCCAACGGGAAGTGGGGCACGATGATAATCGCGGAAAACGTTCTCGTTGGCGCGCTTCAAGACGAATGTGGGCTAACTCTGCTAGGCGTCCTCCCACTTCAGACAACACGGCTCACAGCCAACATGGCTTCAGATCATTCGCAGCCAAGGATACACGCAGGACGCATCGCCACTGCTCGGGTAACTCTCTCCAGGGCCCTTTGGCGAGAAAGTTACAATCAGCGACATCGGCAAGCGGTGCTTCTCCGTTCTTAAGCAGCTCGAAGCACCCGCGACCGAGGAGGCCGACCCTTGACGATGCGGGAGAGGACGGTACACTGGTCTGACATGTGACCTCAGATGGCAGGCCAGCATGGAGAACGCGACCAAAGCGGACCTGGTCCGTGGCTTGAGGCCAATCCCGCGAAAGCGCGTGTCCGAAGAAGTGGCTGCGCGCATTCAGGAGTTGATCGCATCGCGCAATCTCAAGCGCGGTGACCGGCTTCCGAGCGAGCGTGAGATCGCTGAAACGCTCGGCGTTGGCCGTAGCGCGGTCCGGGAGGGGCTTGGATATCTTGCGGCACTCGACATCATCACTGTCCGCCAAGGGCAGGGCAGCTTCGTGAACGAGCCCCAGCGCCTGGCGATTCTCGACCGCGAGAGCCTCGGCTCCAAAGAACGCCGAGAAAGGCTGCGCATGGCGACGCAGGCACGCTGCGTGCTGGACTGTGCCGTGGTTGAGCTGGCCACGCGTGTTGGTGGTCCCCAAATGTTGGCCGCGCTACGTGAGTGTCTTGAGGCTGCTGACACTGAGCCCGAACGTATCAAGCGGGCACATGCAATCGATCTCAGTTTTGAAGAGTGCATCGGCGACCATTGCGGCAACCCATACCTGATTGCCCTTCAGCGCGAAGCCCATCGCTATTTCCGGACCGCCTGGGAAAGTGTCGGGCTTATGCCTCGCCCTGCCAGTGAGAGGAGCGCCCAGCACTGGCACATCTTTGAAGCGATCCAATCCGGCGACGCTGAGGAAGCGCGGAGAAGAATGGAAGAGCACTTCCGCCTTCAGGCGCTGGCTTCAGAAAAGTAATCAAGTCAATTCGGCCAAGGAGGAGACGAATGGCAATTCACGTTAGAAAACCGACGCGCGTGCGCCATATGATCCTGGGCGCGGGCGCCGTTCTTTTTCTGGCATGTTCGTCCGCACACGCTCGGACAATAACTCTAGCTTCCATTCTCCACCAGAACGACGTGAGTGTCCAAGCCATGGAAGAATGGAAGCGGCGTCTTGAGGCGCGCACCAATGGCAAATTGACGATCAACATCCTGCCCGGAGGAACGCTCGGTGGCACGCGCGAACTGATCCAGCAGCTCTCCTCAGGCGAGATTGATGTCAATCTTAGCTCTCCGGTGGATCTGCAATTCGCCGCACCGGAGTATCAGTGCCTGGAAGCGGAGTACATTTATGAAAGCGAGGATCATGGCTTCGCCGTCTGGCGAGGCAAGATCGGTCAGGAAGTCTCCAATGCCATGAAGGAACGCTACGGCATCGAGATCGCCGCTGTCGGCCGCCGTGGTGCTAGGCACGTTACGGCAAACGTCCCCGTGAAGACACCGTCCGATATGACAGGCCTAAAGATGCGAGTCACCAATGATCTTCGGGCAAAGGTGTTTGCTTCCTTTGGGGCGCAACCAGCTCCGTTGCCGTTGTCGGAACTTTATGGCGCGTTGCGCCAAGGCGTGTTCGATGCGCAAGAGAATCCGCTATCGACCATTTACTCGAATCGCTTTCACGAGGTGCAAAAATATATCAGTCTAACCCAGCACGTTTGGACCTACAACATCGTCTATGTGAACAGCTCCTTTTATAACGGACTTGATGAAGAGGAGCGTTCGGCTTTTGACGAAACCTTATCGGAGGCAATGAACTGGCTCTACGAGGCTGTGGAAAAGGAAAACGCGAGAATCCGAGCACACATCGAAGAGGCTGGTACTACCGAGTTCATAGAGCCGGACATCGCCGCATTCCGCAGTAAGGCGCGGCCAGTCCTCGAAGAG
>QGVC01000391.1 GCA_003242645.1 Pseudomonadota bacterium | reverse complement strand
CGGTGATCCTCCGGCGGTTCTTGTGAGGAAAGCTATACGATGGGGCTTGAGGAGACTGCCCGGTGGCGGTGCGGTGCTCCAGGCATTCCGAAGGGCGAGGGCGCGGTGGCATTCGGGGAAGGCGCAGTTTCGAGAGGACGGCATGCTCGTCGATCGGTGGTTGTTGCCCGTTCGACCGATCGACCGGCGAGAAGCGTTGCTGCGTATAGTCGAAGAAGCACTGCAGACGGCTGGGCTTGATTACCGAACTTGCGTGACGGCTTCTCGCGCATACTGTGCGATTCGACAAGGGGAGCTTGATAAGCTGTGCGCCGCGATTAACGCGCTTGCTCGCGAGTACCCCCCAGGCCGCCTGTGCGTCTGGTTAAGCAGCGGCAGTTATACCAGTGAAGCTCGTCCAGCGGAATCCTTGACTCTTCAGATATTGGCCGAGTACGACTCGATTCACGTGGGGGTGCCTTACGAGAAAGGATGTTTTCGAGTCGGGCGCAGCGGAAGTGTGGAGATCGTCCTTGTCGAACCGCGGGATGTGCGTCTCGTCGCGAAGCGGTGGATAGTCGAGAAGCCGGATTGGACCGAAGACTTTGCGACTACCGCGGCGGCGGGAAGCCGGCAAGTTGTTCCCGAGGTGCCAAAGCGCTTTCGCACACACGTTCTCGAGGAGGAACCAATCGATGTGGTATACACGTGGGTCGACTCGTCAGATCCTGAATGGCAGGCTGCGCGAGAGCGTTTTGCGGCGGAACAACATATCGATCTTCCTGCCTCGAGTAACGACGAGCGATTTATCAACCGCGATGAGCTTAGATACTCGCTTCGGTCCGTTTGGTTGTACGCACCCTTTATAAGGCACATCTACATCGTGACCGCCGGTCACCGACCCGAATGGCTCGACACCGATTCAGGGAGAGTTACCGTAGTACGCCATTCAGACATCTTTCCGGACCCTGCCAATCTGCCGACGTTTAATTCGCATGCGATCGAAGCCTGCCTGCACCGCATTCCGGGATTGTCGGAGCATTTTCTCTACTTCAACGACGACGTCTTCCTCGGGAGGGAGACGACAATCGAGACCTTCTTCACGAAAGCCGGGAAGATGAAAAGCAGATTGTCGCCGTCAGGTTTCACGACGGTCACACGGCCTGGCGATAACGCGATTCCTACGGACTGGGCTTCCTACAATTCCGTGCAGCTCATGCTAAGAGATTTTGGCTTGTTCTTCGACCGTAAGGTCAATCACGTGCCAATGCCGTTGAAGCGAAGTCTCTTGGAGGAGATCGAGCAACGATATCCGGACGAGGTCGCCCGAACTCGGGCGGCGCGCTTCCGCTCGCGCACTGACCTGTCTATTCCTAGCATGTTTGCGCACTATTACGGCATCGCGACGGGCCGAGCAGTCGAATGGCAAAGCCAGCCCAAAGAGTATGCGTATGCCGACACTGGACGGAAACAATTTGCGAGCAAGCTTCGTGCGATCCGCAACGATAGACCTATGTTCGTGTGCCTGAACATGACGCGGCACACAGACATCGATCTTGGCCGACAAGCCGCCTTGCTCAATGAGTACCTCAGCGAGGCATACCCATTCCCGTCTCCTTACGAGAAAACGTCGGCCGAGGATCGGTCCGAAGCGGCTCGTTCCGGCGGCGGGCGGTGTGGGTCGGTCGCACCAGCGGAACGCTTATGATTCGACACGGCGTCCGGCGGCTGGCTGCGTCCATTCAGCGCCTCTCTCGCTTGAGGCGCTTCAGGCCGGTGGATGTATCGCATGCGTTTCTCATAGGTGCAATGAAGTGCGGCACCTGGACAATGTTCAAACTCCTTCGAGGGCATCCCCAGATCGCTGCATCGAGGCCCAAGGAACTGAAGTTTTTCTCGACGACTCCCAGGGCCGAATGGCACAGGTACCATGAGTATTTCGATTTGACGCCTTCTACTAAGGTGTTGCTTGAAGGGACGACGCAGTACTCTAAACATCCAGATACTACAGATGTCGCGTTCAAGATCTCTCTTTACGACCGGAGCTCGAAGTTTATCTATTTGATGCGCGATCCCATTCGAAGAGTGGAATCTCAGCTCGCGCATCGCGTTGCCCGGCGCGAGATACCAGAAGGAGCTGACGCGAGAGCCAGAGAGATCAGGCGGGCAATCAACTACAGCAAGTACTTCACTCAACTTGGAATTTACGCATCGATTTTTGGGGTCGAGCAAATCTACGCTCGGACGTTCGAATCGTTCGTTGCGGACCAGGAGGGAACGGTCAGGGAGTGCTGTGAGTTTCTCGGTATTGAACAGCCCTCTGAGGTCCATGTCTTGCCGCCTCAGAATGTGCGTAAGCGGGATAATGGCGCGGATAAGATTGCGCTAACGGCTGCGGAGAAGCACTTGATTCGAGAGACACTTTACCGGGAGGTGCTAAGTCTGGAGGCCGCGTTTGGTATTTCTACCCGTGCGTGGAAAGACTTTTGGCAGTCCTGACGAGGTGTCCCGATGCGTACTGTATTTCTGAAAGCAGACGATCTGCGCCTGGAGACGATCACGAAGAAATGGAGACGGTTCCTGGACTACTGCAGAAAGGAGGGCGTCTACTGCAATGTAGGGGTCATTGCTGGCGGCGCGATCGGGCTGGACGATGCGCAGATTGAGGAAATCCGGTATGAGCTGCATTGCTTAGAAATGGGCAAGTTATGGCTGCTCTGGAACCACGGAGTTTGGCACAAGCGGAACAGAGTAACGAAGACCTCGGACTTTTGTGGCGCTCCCTTGGAAGACCAAGTCGGTTCGCTGAGGCTCGCTCAAGAACTCGTCGAACGAATAGCCGGAGTTCGTATGATGGCCTTCGGAGCTCCGTTCAACTGGTGGGATCACAATACGGTGCTGGCCTTGCAGCAGTTTCCGGAGATTCAATACGTCTTTCATATCCCTTACGTCCCGGGCAAGTGTTGCTATGGCAGTGAGATTTTCGTCCAAGCCGAGCCGTTCTTGGGCGAGGTGAAGCCAGGCGCGATGCGCACATTCGCTTTAGAAACAGCGAAGCGGAAGAGTGAACGATTCTTGAGCATAGATAGAAGCTTCGTGCTTCAGATTCATCCGGGCAGCTGGGATCAATCGGGGTTCGACTCGTTCGCAGCGTTCGTGGACTACATCAGGAATGCTGGCTATGCTTTTGCCTCGATAGCTGACCCGTGCGCGCACTCGCGGGAAAGCCAGAGAACAGTGATCATATGATGAAGCCGAGATCGCGCTCGGCGAAATTGCGGAGGTGCGGCGCGACCGCATCGAGATCGGTTTCCGGAACTCCGAACCACCGGGCGAGCGTCGCGGCATATTGATCGGCCGAGATTCCCGGGATCA
>QGVC01000390.1 GCA_003242645.1 Pseudomonadota bacterium | reverse complement strand
TTCCTTTCGTGGGGTCGGGAGTTTTTAAAAAAGACAGATTCGGGCCGGGGGGCGGGACCAACGGCGGACCCTGCTTCTTCAGGCGGCGCTCCTGTGGGAACCCTCAAAAGGTGAGACTTGCATCTGAATAGAATCAATAACTTAGATCGATGCCGCACACCAAAAGCTGGGACCAGATTTACGCATAAGGTGAGACTTTCCGCCGCGATTTACGCATAAGATGAGATTTTCTTCATGGCTCGTCGTCGACTCCCTTCGGCTCAGTCTCCGCGCTCGCTCTTGCTTTGAGGGCTTGAATTCATTTGTAACTTTGAGGCCTCGCGAAATCGGCGGAATTAGCGTCACGCGTAGCTCATGAAACTCTTCTCATGATGTCCTGCCGGCGTACAGACAGGACGGCCGGATGCCTCGCGGCGAGCGCGCTCTCACGAGAATCGATCAACGGTGGCGCTGACTCTTTGCACCAGGAAGCCGCGCGTCATCTGCACCCGATCCACATGACCGCGGTGAGACCGTCTGCTTTGACCTGAGGCACGGCTCCAGCCGCTAGGCGATCGTCGATAAGTAGTTCTGCTTCGCCAAGGCTTACGGCCGTGAGGGTCGAATGAGATCGAAACCTCCGCTCAAGTGGAAGTACGTCATCCCACAGCCCTCCCGGCCGATCCTCACATCGAGAGCCTCGAGCATCTCGGACAGCACCTAGATTTCGCGCGGATGTAGGCGGAGCTGCGCCTTACCGGTGCGGCTTTGGCCGGAGGGGGTCGGTGCTGTGCTGCTCGCCATCGAAGCCGGACGCCCGGCGTCCAGCGGGAAGCTCCGTGATGGTTGCGCAAGGGCTCGGCATTGACCTCTTTGCGCTTTCCCCAAGGCAGCGCGAGCTCGCGCAACCGGCGGCACCCTGCCCGACTCGCCTCCGTGTCTGCTAGGTGACCGAACCGCATTGCGGTGGGAGTTTGGTCTCCAGTCTTGTGCCTTGATAACGAACGTTTACATTTGTTCTTGTAAACGTTCGTTTACATTTGATTTTGTAAACGATCGTTTACATACTACAATGCAAACGAACATTTACATTCGAACTCGTCATGGAAATCCGCACGCCAAAAGCCTTGGGCGCGCTCATCCGCGCGCGTCGGCGGGAGCTGAAGCTCGGCCAAGAAGTGCTGGCCGCTCGAGTTGGGGTTTCCCGCCCATGGCTGAGTGCCGTCGAGAGGGGCAAGCCGACCGCCGAGATCGGGCTCTTGCTTCGAACGCTCACCGCGCTGGGCCTCACCCTCGATGTGCGCGTGGAGGGCGATGCGCAACCGGATTCGACGGCGCCCGCGCGCCCGAGTCTCCCACAGATCGACATCGACGAGATCGTCGACCGACACCGGAAGAACCGCTCATGAGCAAGGTTCTTTATGTCCTGATGTACGGGCAGCCTATGGGGCGGCTCATCGCCAAAGGCGGTACTGTCTCGTTCCATTACGAGGACAGCTGGCTTGAGCGGCCTGACAACTTCCCGTTGTCGCTGTCGATGCCCCTGTCGGCGAAGGATCATCCCAACCGGGTCGTGAACCCCTACCTCTGGAATCTGCTTCCGGATAACGAGGAGACACTTCGCACCTGGGCACGGAACTTCGGGGTGAAGAAGAACGCTTTCGCGCTGCTGTCTTTCACCGGGGAAGATCTCCCCGGCGCCGCGCAGATCGTGAAGCCCGAGCGCCTCGAAGTGCTCACTGCCCAGCAGGAGCCCGTCGTGCAGTGGCTCGATGAGGCGCAGATCGCGCAGCGTCTACGTGAGCTCAGGACCGACCGCACCGCCTGGTTGCAACCCGGCGACGTCGGCTACTTCTCCCTCGCAGGCGCGCAACCGAAGATGGCGCTCCATCGGCAGGGTGACCGGTGGGGAATCCCTGCCGGCCGCACACCGACCACGCACATCCTCAAACCTCCGATCCCGGATCTAGAGGGCTTTGCCGAGAACGAGCACTTCTGTCTGCGGCTTGCGTCTCGCGTGGGCCTACCGGTGGCGAACTCTGCCGTGATGCGTTTCGAGGATGAAGTCGCGTTCGTCACGGAGCGTTTCGATCGCGTGCTCATCAATGGCGAGTTCGTGCGCGTGCACACTGAGGACTTCTGCCAAGCGCTCGCGGTACGTCCTGAGCGCAAGTATCAGAACATGGGCGGACCCGGCCCGCGGGAGATCCTTCGACTGCTCGCCAGCGAATCCTCACGGCGTGAGGAGGACTGCGCGACGTTCTTCGATGCGCTCGCGTTCAACTACCTCATCGGCGGCACGGATGCGCACGCAAAGAACTATTCACTGCTCCACGGCCCTCGACGGGTTCGCCTTGCACCCCTGTACGACATTGCAAGCGCCCTCCCTTACTACGACGTGAAGCAGCTCAAGCTCGCGATGAAGATCGGCAGTCACTACGAGCTTCGCTATATCACCGATCGCGACTGGGATGCGCTTGGCGAGATCGCAGGCCTCACGGCCGCAGGAAGCGCTCGCGTGCGGGAACTCGCTGGGAAGGTTCTTGAGCAATTACCTCTCCTCGTCGCTGAGCTTCGCGATCAAGGGCTCTCTCGTGAGATCCTCACCAACCTCGAGACAAGCATCCGTAAGTTCGTAACCTCAAAAGCAGCCTGACGCGCGTGCATGATGTAGCACCGATGGCCAGCGGCCGCACACGTGTACCAGCCGGGAGCGGGATCTGTCTGCCGCCGCCCTCCGATCGGATGCTTTCTCGCCGCCGGATGGGAGCTGCGCGCTGATCTCTGACTGCCACCTGGTCTAGCACACGGCTGTCCGCACTGCGGCGTAGCTTCGTGCTCGCAAGCAGTTCTTGGCTGCACGTAGCGCGCGGAGCCATCACCGCCACTCATCGAGAAATTAATTGTCGTAACTCACCCGCGCATCCTCACTCCATCTCCTCCACATCGTTCGCCATGTGCGTGCCATGGCTATGCCTCATTGCCCACCCGACAAGTTCTGACTCTTCGGCCAGTCTTTTGGGAACGTGATGGTGCCGGAATTCCCACCTTTGCGCCGCCCTCTTGGCGCTCCTCATTCTTCGCCTGAGGCACCGCTCCGATGGCTTTGCGTGTGAAACGCACTCGACATTGCTCAGTAACGCAGAAAGGGATTGCTCCTGGAATTGTTGATTTCGCCGCGACGACGCCATTCCTATTGTCACCCGACGGGGTACCCGCATTCCCCTGCCCCGGAGAGGCGCCCCATTCCCCCGACTCGGTGGGCCGCTCTTTGAATCGCCCCGGCTTCTCCGGAGGCCATTTCGTTTGAGTCACGCCGCGATGGCGTGACCCGTGTTGCCAGCGTAGTACGCCGCCTCCGCTTCTGCCGGGGGTATGTTGCCGATCGACCCCAGCA
>QGVC01000389.1 GCA_003242645.1 Pseudomonadota bacterium | reverse complement strand
CTGGCCACCCTGTTGTACGTCGAACGCCATGGCTGCGCTGCTGGCTCCCGCCAACAGTACACCCGCGAGCCATATACGAACCCAGTTCATTCGGGACTCCGCCGGTCCAAATCATCCACGCGTTCTGCCCGGCAACTTGAGCCGATGTACGCAAGAGCGCAAGAGTGAATCCAATAAAGTTAAGGGATTATGTACGTTTGGCGGCGGGGTGTGGTTTGGGAACAATACCTCATGCAGGACCTCCCATACCACAGCTCTGCACTGCACCTCTTAATTGACCCAAACTCGTTGGAGCACATTCTAGAAACCGAAGAACGGTCAGCGTCACTGCGCTAGCCGTCAATGCAGAAAGCCGCCCGTCGGGCGGCTTTCCTATATTCGTCGTGTGCGTCTGACGATCAGAAGCGAATCATGGCACCGGCGAAGACTGCCTGGAAGTCGTCGAAGTCAACCTTGCGCCGAGCCCTATCGACAACATCTCCGCCCTCGCTCAGTTCTAGACCAAGCAAGTTCGCGTCACCCGAGTAATTTCGGAATCCGATGTACAGATCCATCGCAGCCGCGTCGATCTGCTGGACCAAGCCGAAGCCCCAAACTTCAAGGGTCGAGCTAGTCATGAAGATGTCATCGAAACCAGAGTCTGGGAAAAAGATCGCAAGGTTCCGAACGTTGCCACTACTCAGACCAGCACCTGCTTCTCCTTTGTAGTATTCTCCGTAGATAGTAGTATTACCGAGCCCGGTGAAGTTCTTTTCGATACCCGCTTGAACGTACCAAAACTCGTCGCGATCATCGGCGTTCAATATTTCCCCATCACTCTCCAGAGCGAAGAGCAATCGCCTGTTCTCGTCCTCGACAAAGCCGTAGGCGCCAAAGAGGTAGAGCCCGGTCGGAACGTGCATGACACTGCCTGACAGGCCCAGTGCATGGCAATCCACGTCACTTCCTTCGGCGAAAGCAATCGGACTCAGTGTCCAATCGAGATCGGCGCAGCCGGGCTCGCCCTGGCTCGGTGTCGTGGTCCGGACGAACAGACCATCCGAGTTCGGTAAAACAGTGAGAGAGTTGCCGTCCGTCCATTTCTGATAGCCAATACCACCCGCAACGCGGACACCGTTGAATTCGTTCGCGTAGCGCAGGGCCACGTCCCAGAAGTCGTCTTCACCCCATGAGGCCGAAAAAGTGAAGCCGGAGAACGTCGGCGAGACATAGCGAACCAAGTTGGCTCGCGTGCCGTCGCCCGGATTTGCTTGCCCAAAGAACTGAGACGTAAGGTCCCGCCACCGCAGGCCCGTCAATACGGGCGAATCGCCCGACCCAGCGGCCAAGAGCCTGCCATTGTTCAACCGCACAAAGAAGCCACCAGCGAAGTTGTTAACATCCACCGCGCCAACGACGGCTGCGTTGGACAGATTGATCTCCGTGATGCCCTCGGTCGCCATGTTCGTATGGCCGACCCACACGCGGCCGAGGCGGTTTGATTCGATGTACCAAGCGCTGTGACGAAGATCGAGCGCGTCGATGCTGGCCACGTTGTCATCGACGAACTGATTCACGTGGCCGCTGTTGGCGATACGCACGCCAATCTCGAGCAGGAAGCCCGCGCTCCACTCAGGATTGATCCGCGCATCGCCGCGGAAACCGAAACGAGTACGTGAGTTCTCGTTCGTCACCACGTAAGCGTTGCTCTCTTCTCCGTCATCCCACCAAAGAACGCCCTCGTTGACCTGGCCGTAGACGGTGAGTGACACGCGCCGATTGCCCTTGCGGGCGGTGGTGGCCTCAAGCTCAGCGATGCGCTCCTCAAGATCGGCACAGCAATTGCCGCCGAGATCGGCCGCCATGGCACTAGTCGCGATGACGCTAGCCGCGGCGGCGATGGCGAAGCGACTGGTCGTCTTCTTCAGTCCCCCAATCATTTCCATCTCCACTCGTTGTTCCGTTTTCGCAGAAAGCAGCACGCGCTGCCCGGCGACAGCTCGCGCGTCCGGTCCGAGGTGCACGCACGCGCGTGTGCGCACGCCACTCCGACTGGACGCGGTACTCGGGAGACGCGAACCGAACTGGACGCTTGGAACTCGGAGTGCGGCTTAACCAGCCCGCCGGGCCTGCTCTCTGCAGCGCGGTCCGGGCCCCCGCGGTCCCGGCTCCGCTTTGGTGGATCCTCGATGAGGCTCCGCCGCACGACACTCGTACTCAGCGGCCGGCCTAGTTGCGGACCGCTGGCAAACACCCGCTTAGGTTGTTCGCATTATTGCTTTAGTGCAGTTGCGCGCCGCGAGCAAACTCGCTCAGTGGTTGTACTCAGATTTCGTTTGAAATCGTTGCTGAATTGTCACGAAATTGCGCAGCTGCAACGCTCTGCCGACAGGCCAGTTGGGCTTTCGGGCGTCCAAACGAGGGCAGATCTGTGGAAGGGGCGTCAGGAAACCAGCGGATTGCAAGTGATCAGGGCGCGAATCAGCCGCTGCCCCCGCCGGCGAGCGCCCTTTTTCAGAAGAGGCCAGCCGAGATCCTTACGGCCGGCCCACAAGAGGGGTTAGCTACCCTGCCAGGAGGTACGTTCGCAGTGCGCTCGCCTCCATCTCGACCTCGGCGATGTGGTGCTTGACCACGTCACCGATGGAGACGATGCCGACCAGGGCACCATCCTCCACCACCGGGATGTGGCGGAAGCGCCCTGCCGTCATGATGGCCATGAGCTCTTCGAGGGTGTCGGCTTCGCTGCAGGTCACGACCTCGCGGGTCATGAACTCCGAGACAGGCCGCTGCAGGCACTCTGCGCCATTCTCGGCGATGGCCCGAATGATGTCCCGTTCCGAGATGATGCCGACAACCTGGCCGCTTGCGCCCACGATCACGAGCGCGCCGATGCGTTTGGCCGTCAACTTCTCCGTGACGGCTTGCAGCGTCGTCTCAGGCCTCGCCGTGGCGACGGCGCGCCCCTTTCCCTTGAGAATGGCAGCTACGTTCATGGACGCGACCTCTCGTCCAAGCAGCCGGGACGCCCCTACAGACACGCCGAGGGCTTGGGGCCGGTGTAGCCGAAAACGTGTCGAAGGCCGGGCCGTTCCAACCGCGATTCGATCGCCCTCGTGACCAGAGAGATCAACCCCTGGTAGTCAGATCGTGCTTCATAAAATCAGACAGGGCAACCCGGCCACTTCGCTACTGCAGCGGAGGACCCGCTTCGTCTGGAGTCGGGGCCGCGCGATCGAACGCACCGAAGGTGATCAGGCCGGCAAAGAAGCCACCAAGATGCGCTTCCCAAGCCACCCCCTGCTCGGCAAGCCCGCCGAATCCGATCGAAAAGATGAAATTCAACAGCACCCAAAGGGCGACCGTGAACAGGACGCGCCGGTCGCGCAGCATCTCCCCAGGGCCCATTTG
>QGVC01000388.1 GCA_003242645.1 Pseudomonadota bacterium | reverse complement strand
CGTCAGCACTGCCTGGCCAATCTCGGAACCCGGAACCTTCAGCGTCGCCAGGTACTTTGACTTCTTGTCGCTATCGTCTCCCTTGCTCTCTTCCTTCCGCGGCCACAGCTGCGAGGGTCGAACGGCCATACCAGGTGCTGCTTCGACTCGAGCCGCGACATCGATTTTGAGCGCATAGGGCTGCTCTTCGCTGAGGGCGGCTTCGATCCGGGCAGCAAGGCTTTCCGCGAACCCGCGATCCGCTTCGTCGAACAGGTTGAAGGAGAAGGACGTCATGTCTCGTCGAAGCGGAATACATGCGAATGTGTGACTCCCTAGGCCCTCTACCGTGACGGTGACAGTGCTCGGCCCCAGCTGCGCGTTGTGCCAAAGAAACAGTCCGCGGGTAATGTTGAGTGTGAAGCGCCGCGCGATCTCGGCGTATCCTCCGCACTGCTTCATAAGCTGAGTGAAGCGCTCGAGCGCCGTTTCCATCTCTGGCTTCGACACGACGTGCGGTCGCAGACTGTTCGGGTACACGAACAGGCTACCCTTGACCACGAGTGCGTGCTCGTCGGTACCGAGATACGCCCCGTCGACCCACTGCCCGTTCGCCTGAATGGGGCTTTTCTTGTCGAGCTGAATGGCCGCGACCGGATCCGGATAATAGTGAGTGTGGGGACCTCGAACCTTTCGTTCTCGCACCTCCACCGGCCGAAGCTCTCCGCTCTCCGCCTCGCCGAAGAATCGGAAGTAGCTTGCCGTCAGACTGGCGCTGAACGACAAGTTCTCAGGAAGTTCCTTTTCTTTGCTCATGTGTGGTTTCTCCAGTGTATCGTTCGTCAAAAACCGATGGCTGTCACAATTCGTTCGAATTCGGCGTCATCCAGCGCGCTGTACACGAGGATTTCGTCTCGGATGGTGCGAGGCCGGAAAAATACAGGCGGCAGCCTGCCTTCCCTTTCTCTCGTGGCAAGCACCGATCCGACGAGCTGGGCTCGCAATAGGCCGATCAAAGGCTCGGCAAAAGCGTGCTCGTAGCCTCTCCGAGCCCCGGTCCGCTTTCGCGGAGCCTCCAGCAGCCGGTAACCGATCAGTGTAGGCAGAATTCGGCCGTGGTAAGCTTCTGTTGCATCATCCTTGTTCTGTTTTGAATCCGCCTGCTTCTTTTCCTGTGGCGACTCGAACATATCGCCGAAGCCGTCATACTCTTCTTGAGGCGGCATATCACTCGCCAGCCCGTTCTCCGACGTGCTGACGTCGACGTCTCCTTCGGCGCTACTTTCGCCCTCGTTATCAGCACCCTCACCAAACTCAAGTACCGAGCCCAACGGCTGATCATCACCCGTGCCCTGATCTGTCACCGCTGCCGCAGTCAGTGCACCGGACGTAAGCAACTGCTTATACAGGTCTGATAGACGTTCCCCGTGATTTCGCCCAGCGACAATCTCATCTGTCAGATCGCGCAGCAGGAAGCTTCGGCCTCGAAGGTGTTGTAGCGCAGCAATATGGTTGTCGACATCGTACAGCCGCGCCCCGCTCACATCGAGGTAGCTGCCCGCAAAGCGGAGCCCGCGAATCAACTTTCGAAGAACTTGTTTATCGGGTAAGGCACCATCGCCTGAGAATCGAAGCTCTAAGACCAGCGAAAACGTAAGGTCTCCGATGCATTCGTCGACCATACTCATGTGCTGCTTGTGCTTATCCTTCTCATCAATAGGCGTGGGCTTCTTTCGAGTATTTGCCAGATGAAGCGACGCGACCGCCACCGAGAATCGAGTTAGCTCCGCAAGATCCAGCACTTGCGGTCGCTCACGCGCTTCCAAGTCGTTCAGTGCGCGAACGATGTTGTAGCCAAGCCCGTAAAACGCCCCGGGCCCGGGCACGCCAACGACGACGTGATTCGAGGCCGTGATTCGAGGCGCACGAAGATTCTTGATGACGAGATACTTGATCACTGCGCCGCTCTCAATTCGTTTTTCAGATATGAAAAGAAGTACCTGTCCCACTCTGCTGACAGGTCTCGGTTCTTCACAGCCCTGTAAGTGATTTCTCTGAATCGATGCGCCAACACATCGAGTGCTTCCTCTGTCGCTTTGCCCTTGACATACAACAACGCGGGATCCTGGCTCCCCTCGAGCGCCACCAGGTGCCTATCGGTCAAGTAGGGGCTGCCTAATTCGACCAGTTCACGCAGCTCGAATAGAGGTCCGCAAAGTTGTGTGACGACAGAATGCGCGACCCTTTTGAGCCGATTCTCTATGACGCGATTTGGTCGTCCTCGTAATCCAGACAGCGCGTCGCTTTGAATACGTAGCCGTTGTATCGTGTGCAAACTCGTTGGGTGAAAGATTCGCGCAGCCAACTCTGCGTCTGATGTAAACGACAGGCGTGGAACCTCGGCAAAAAGCGATGGCACCGATCTTAATTTGCCGTTATACGCACTGACGTTTTGAGGGTTTTCTCCGCCGTAAATGATGCGCTCCGCCCTTACGTCTGAGCGCGCGAAGTCCCGGATGAGAGACAGCAGACGAATTGGCGGAACCGGAGTTACCGCAATGGTCTTCTCTGGCAGATCCCAGAGGATTTGGGGCAACCGGCTCGATAGAAAATTCGGCGAGACACAGTCTCGGACCACGTCGCTGCCTGTTGCCGCGTTCATAGAGGCCAGGGGACGCAGCTGCGCGAGTACCTCAGCATCAACAAGTCCGTGTTGCGCAAAGAGCTGCTGCGTGGAGTCGATATCGCCACGCAGAAGCTCATAGAAGCAAGTTGCTTTGCCTTCGTACTGGAAAGGTGCAACTAAGAATCTGCCTCCCCTCATATATGTCGCATTACCGCTGTATGTCAGGGAAGCGAACTCGCAGCCGTCGGCCGCAGATAACCACGGCAGCATCAGTGCAGGTATTTCGAGAGCGCGAACGACGCCAAACGCTTGACTAGAACTCATTCGCGGAAGATGAGAGGTCAGCGATCCGCTAGCTTCAGCAATTTGACTTCGAAACTTCGGAAGGCCCGCGCGGTACTGTTCTTGAAACTCCGAAGGAGAATAGCCAGCAGCAGCCGCCAAGCAAGTTCCGTAGGGTGCTTTCTCGTTGCCGCAAACATCCTCCTTGGAAACGCGAGCCTTGTTGTCGGATTCACCGACATTGGGCCCCTCGTTCATGAGAACGATGAAATGAGCGCTTAGAAGCCTGAGAAACGCCGGCAGATCGGACGGTTCGATACAGAGACGCACGCGATCCGCTGGGTGGAACAAGCGGTCGAATAAATCGTCACAGCTTTTTCGGGTTAGTGTGGGAAGCTCAGCGAGCAGCTCTTCAAATGTAACGACCGAGGCCTCAAGCAGGCCATCGCTTGGATGTTGCTCACGCGGAGCACATCGTTTGCCCGATCTATTTACGCGAGCATGCTCTTTGGCTGGGACAGTTG
>QGVC01000387.1 GCA_003242645.1 Pseudomonadota bacterium | reverse complement strand
TTTTTTGAAAGAAAAGACGGGCATACAAGTCTTATTCCGGTTCGTGGGCCCGGAGATTTGTATAAGGGAAGCGCTCACAGTCCTCTGGGCCTCGTGCCCGAGATCCCAAGATCCACACGATGGAGCCGCGGTGAGTTGGATCCCGGTGACAAGCACCGGGATGCTTGGGGTTGCTCAAATGGCAGCCTCAAATTGAGATTCCGGTGAAGAAATACCGCCCGAGCCCCACCGTGAAGACAAGGCATCCGTAGAGACTGTGCTCGAGCCAGACGGCCCAGAGCGATCTCGTCACGTAGTATCGGTAAGCGAACAGCAGGCCCGCGAAGAACGTGCCGACAACGGCAATCCAATTCTCGAAAATGATGTGCCCAAAGCCGAACAGCGCGGCGTTCGTGATGATGGCGGCCCAGCGGCGGTCGCCGAACAGGGGGCCATATCGGTGAAAGAAAAAGGTTCGGTACACGAACTCCTGCGCCAGCACCGACATAATCGGATATAGGACCATGATGGTGAGCCAAATCTTCGGGGCCCGACGCGGAAACGACAGGAAGCTGTAAGGGAAAAGAACGTACGCCGCATAAGTGATGGCGCCACCCAGCACGAGGAAGGTGCCGAGAATTGCCAAGAGGGTGCCAAGGGAGAACCCGCGCGCCAGCTCGCGCCTCAGGAGAAAGGTCGGATCCCAGAGAAGATAGATGAAGAAGCCGAGAAGAATTGGCGGCAGTGCATAGAAAAGGGGCAACCGGAGCTTATGAAGCGCGTAGCTGACGAGTAGAGGTGCCCCGACGAAGAAAAGCGCAATCTCGAAAACCAGTCGCACACGCCGGGCGAACCCCGGCAATACTATGGCCTCATCGCGCGGCAGTGTTCCCGCCGCGCACAGGCCAAGCATGGCCTTCATTCACTCGCTACTCCGCCGCGACGAGTTTCTTCAGGGTTGCGGATATTGTATGCCGCACTTTGTGAATACCCTTTGAACTCTCGCTGGTCATCCAATTCATCTGAAGTGACCGGCGCGGCCCCTCGAACGGGTAGTGACCGTGCCACGACACCTCCGAACGTTTGAAGACTAGCAGAGTTCCGTTGTCCGGCGGAACCTCGGCGACAAAGTCGTCGAGATCGTTACCGCTACGAAGAATACGCAGTCGTCCCCCTGCTTCCGACCAGGACTCGTTCAGATACAACAGGACGGTGATGATCTTGTCCTTTGAGTCCGTATGGATCTGACCGTCCTTCCACCGCGTATATCCGCGGAGGGAGTACATTTTTGGTCGGCCAGTGAGATCGATACCGAACTTCTCCTCAATGATGGCCTGGAACTCTGGGCCATCAAGCTCCTCGATGACCTCCTTGATCGTCATCCCCGCTTCCAGGGACTCGATTGGATAGGAGCCGCCCCGCTCGATTTTGGGAAACGTCTCGTTTATCCGGCGCAAGCTCTCCGCTGAGAGAAAGCCGGGGACGATAACGAACTCGTAGGGATCAGTCTCGAGTTTAGCAGCGCGAAGTCGGTCCAGATTGAGATGCGCCAAGGCCTCATAACCTTTCTCTCCCCCCGATTAAGCCTACACCCCGGTGACCTGTCGATCGCCTCTCCCTCAGGTTGTGCGGCCGAAGCGAAGCAGGTACCGACGCTCCACCTCCCTTGCGATGATCGCCGCAGAGTCGATTGGAGCGTAGCTCCAGGATTCAAGCTGCTCGACTACGGGAGGCAAGGGGCGTGTAGCGCCTATCCCCTGCAATCTCTGGTGGAAGTAACGGAACTTGCGGCTGCCGCGGGACGGCTCGAATACGTAAACCGGACGCCCGGTGGCGCAGGCCTCGCCAGTCATGTTCACCGAGTCGGCCGTCACGACCAGCCAGTCGGCAGCTGCTAAGAAGTAGGGGTAGGGATTCTCGCCGGTGCCATCCCACAAGATGCGTGGCCTGTTCTGGGTCGCGTTGTCAGCTACGCGCAACAAGCGGGAGTGCGTCCGGCGGGAGGGCGTAATCATGAAGCTCGCCCCCAGGCGGCCAATGGACTCGAGCGCCGTGGCAAGCCGGTCGTCATCAGCGTCCGTAAACTTGTAGCTGCCGTTCTTCCCCCCAAGGACAACAGCGACCCGCGGATGAGGCAATGCCTCGATTTCAGGCGGCAATTCGCGGCGCAGGCGCGCCAACCGTTCTGGCGAGTAGCTATGGGGCGAAGTAACGGTCACGATGACGTTGGGCCCGCGGAGGCGGTCATGCTCCGGAACCCAGATCAGATCCGCAACCCTTGGCCCCGTCCGCGGATCCTGCAGGATTACGGTAAACGTCGATCCCTCCGAGTAGCGCCGAATGGCCCGGATATAGGGAATGCTCGCACGTCCGCTGCCGATAGCGATGGCTGGCCATGGAGGCGAGAGCAGAGCACCAGGGCGGCCGGGTCTATCGGAAGGCTGCACTGGCCCCCACGGCGGGAGGGCCCGCCAAATGCCCCGCGTTTTCACGCACTTCATCTCGTAGTCCAGACCAAGAGCATCCGCGACGCCCTTGCACTGGACGACCATCCCGGCCTTTCCGTCAGTGATGATCCAGGCACGCGCTCCTGCGAGCACACTCTGCGGGCGATTGGTCTCGATTTGATCTTGAGGCTGCATGTCGCCTTCTCACCAATGGACCGCATTCTGTCGATGCTGCCCGCCGCCGCACGTGCCAGAGCCTTTTCGAACAGACGGCACCGTCGTCACCAGTTGCTATTCGCTGGCAAGGGTCCTATCCAGCATGAATGCGGCTCTGCCAAGCCGGGTTTTTCAAACGAGCTTGAACCCTATGCGCGCTCGCCTCGACGTCATCGACTGGCGCATCCTCAAGGAGCTACAGGCCGACGGCCGTGTCACGAACGTGGCACTCGCACGGCGCGTGGGCATCAGCGCTCCACCTTGCCTGCGCCGCGTTCGCGCCCTCGAGGAAGCTGGGTTCATAACCGGCTATCACGCTCAAGTCGACGAGCAGATGCTTGGCTTCGAGCTTACGGCCTTCGTCATGGTGGGATTGCACAGCCAGGCGGAACCCGACTTGCGCGAATTCGAGAACCGTATTCTCGGCTGGCCGCTTGTCCGGGAGGCCTACATGATGTCGGGCGAAACGGACTATGTGCTAAAATGCGTGGCTCCCGACCTCACAACGTTCCAGAACTTCATCATCCGGGAGCTGACGGCCGCCCCCAACGTGGCAAGCGTGAAGACGGCGCTCGCTATTCGGCGAGTCAAGCGTGAGCCGGGTGTGCCAATCGGCTACCCGCGATCTTAACGGGAGCTCGGAATGCGTTCCTCCCGCGTCATTACCGTCGTTGGCTGCCACGCCGAGGGTGAGGTGGGCGACGTCATCATCGGCGGGGTGCTGCCCCCTGCAGGCGCAACCATGCTCGAAAAGAAGCTCACCATGGAGC
>QGVC01000386.1 GCA_003242645.1 Pseudomonadota bacterium | reverse complement strand
TGCTGCAACCGGGATGCAAACAGGTGAAGAAACAGGATTGCCGCCACAGCCCCCGCCACAGTCGCACCTACCACTAGCCGATCCTTGTGTAGCGGCAGAAGGTAATTGAGACCGAGCGCGTTGTTTAGTGCCTGCAAGGGTAGGATCCAGCACATCAGACGTAACGCCTCTAATGCTTGTGGACTGTAGCTGCTCCAGAAGAGCGTCAGCAGCTGAGGCGCACCGACATAGAGTACAACGCTGGTCAAGAATGCGGCGCCCAACTGCCACCATGTGATGTTGGACGCCGTCCGCTTGCGCTCTTCGGTTAGACCCGCGACCTTTAGGACGCGTGCATAACCTACCTGGGAAATTACGAGCAGCAGTGATTGAAATGCGGTGACCAGGCGTTCCGCCTTCTGGAAATTAAGCAAACTCGATTGCGTTACGAGATAGCCAAGCAGCACCGGCGTGGCGAGATGCACGCAACCAGCCGCAAGCTTGTGCACGAACAGCGTGAACGACTTTCTGAGAGACCCGATCAGGGAGCCAAATGGGATGCGGACAAGGCCGTGGCGCACGTGAATGCGAGCGATCAGCCAGAAGGTCGCCAGTGCTCGTGGAGTCGCCCAGCAGACGATCACCCACGCTACGCTCGCATTAACGAAATAGGCAAACATGATCAACGCGAAGGACGCCGCGTTGCCCACCAACTCCCCACGAACCGCCGTACCGTACTCCTCGACCGCTTGGTAGTACCACAGAGGTCTAAAACCGTATGAGAAAATAGCTAGGATGAGCCCTCCTAGCATAAGGGGCGAGAACGTGAGCACAGCGTTATGGGCAAGAATCACCGTGCCAGCGATCGACACGGCGCCCAATAGAATCAAGCGGCTTCCGTGAATCTCGCTGACCGCTTGACGTTCGGTATGTTCGTCAAGCGCGCGAGTCATCGTTCGAACTGCGGAGAGGTGATAGCCGTACTCTACGAACAACGCCAGGAAGGCCGCCGTGGCTTGTACGTAAAGAAACTCTCCGAGATCATTCTTCGAGAGGAAGCGTGATACGACAGTCAGCGTCGCCAAGGGGAAGACATAGCCCAGCGCCTGCTGCACCAGCATCAAGAGCACGGCGCGGATCATAGAAGACGGTTTCTGAGCCAGCTTATCAGGGCCCTCAGCAGCGTTGATCCGACGTAATAGAACGCGCCCAAGAAGAATACTGGCCGTCCCTGGATGACGAATTCGCGCACGTGGAGGGCAAGCACGTTTCCAATGTTTCGACGTAACGATCGCAGGCCTGTGCTTTGATTGCTATGGATCCGATAGGACAGCAGCACTTGATCAATATTCGCGAGACGGTACCCCGCGCGGGAAAGCCGCAACCAAAGATCCCAATCCTCGGCAAACAGTCCGTACGCGTAGCCACCCACCGCTAACAGCGCCGATTTCCTCGCCATCACCGTCGGATGCGGCAGACACGACTCGAATGGCAGCCGTCTGCGCACGGCCTCCGGCGTCAAGGGCAGCGGAGCCGGCATCCCACGCCTACGTCCCTGTTCGTCAATATGCTCGTACCAGCTACCGACCGCTGCGACGTCGGGATGCTCATCCAGATAGCGCCGCTGGATTTCCAGTCTTTCCGGATGAGCGATGTCATCAGCATCCATACGAGCTATGTAACTGCCGCGCGCATGTTCAATGCCGAGGTTGAGATTAAACGGCAATTGTCCAATGTCCGAGCGAAGCAAACGCACCCGCGGGTCACCAATCTGGCCGAGAGCGCTCCAGACCTCATCGCTGCACCTGTTTGCAACTATGATCAGCTCGAGGTCTCTTAACGTCTGATGCAAGACACTCTCTATAGCCTGAAACAGGAACCCGTCATCACGGTTCACCGGCAAAATGACAGAAACCACCGGCACCAACGTTTCACCGGGGTTGTCACTTGAAGACATACCTGAACATGATAAAACTGGCGAGCAAGCGCTTCATCCTGAACCACTTCGGTTCGACGAGGAGCCGGTAGACACCTTCAAGACCAAGCTCCTGCACCCACACAGGCGCCCGCCGGATCTTTCCCGACAGGAAATCCAGGCTTCCGCCGCAGCCGATGCATAATTCGACCCCCGCCTCCTGCAGCCACTCGCGCTCATCGTCCATCCAAAACTCCTGCTTGGGCGCACCCAGAGCCACGAGCAGGACGTGCGGTCGGAACGCAAGGATCCGGCGCCTGCACTCATCACGCCACTGTGGCGTAAACGGATATTCCTTCCACGGCGGGGAATACCCTTCCGCACATACTCTGTAGCGGCTGCGCGCGATCTCCACTGCAATGGCGTTCGATTCCGGCGCCGCACCTAGCATGAACACTCTCTTGCCTGCGCTACCGGCCTCCTGCAGCAATCGAGGCACAAGATCCGAACCGCTGATCTTCTCAATCGGGGCGTTCCTCGGCCGAGCCAACAACCGGGCTATAAGAAACGGAATCTTCCCATCGAAAGTCGCATAGTTGCTATTAATGATGCGGGCGAAACGCTCGTTCTTATGGGCTATGGCGATGAAATAGGCATTGACCGTGACAATCATCGCGAATGGCTCTGAACGGTTCGCGATTGCTGCCCAAGTTGCACCCCTAAACGTTAAGCCCGCGAAACAGACGGGCCGATCCCGGCCTGTGCGTTGTAATAAGACCATTCGACGAAAGCGGAATTAGAAAAGTTCTTCGTTAAATAGCGCTTCGTAGCGGCCGCAGCACGCTCCCAAGTTTGCCTGCTGCTGCGCAATCGCACAATAGCACGAGCAAAATCTTCCGCCGTATCCGCTACCGTGATCGCCGGCTCCCATCCAGGTGGAAAGCCCTCGACGCCGACTTTCGTGGTGACCACCGGGAGACCATAGCTCAATGCGTTGAGCACCTTCATCTTGATTCCCGATCCAGACAGGATCGGCGCAATGAAGACGCTGGCTTCCTCATAGTAAGACTCAAGGTTCGCCACGCGACCATGCCAACGTACGGTCCCGCTGCTGCCGCGGCACGGATTGGCATCGAGATAGCCGCCTACGATATGTGTGCAACAAGTGGGTGGCAGTCGGTGAACAACCTCCTCGAGGTACCAACGGATTCCTTCTGCATTCGGCGGCCACGACATCGTGCCAATGAAAAGCACGTCACCATCGTACCGTCCAAAATTACCGGATTGCAGCTTCACCGATGGCGGAAATACGAGTGACTGGCGCGCGGTGATACCCGACCGAGACATCTCCATAGCATCAGCGGGGGATAGGAAGTGGACCTCATCGACCGCCGCACAAATCCCTCGCAGATACCGTCGAACGCGCCGCGCCTCAAGGCGTAGGACCTGCTTCACAAGGGGTGGAGCCGTTTCAGCGGCTCGAGCAAACAACAAGGTTCCCGCGTGTTGAAGTGGAGAA